>NZ_JBQEQF010000008.1:114150-124763 GCF_052046035.1 Paenarthrobacter sp. 22069
GCCGGGCCGGCGTAACGGACATCACGCCGCTCCGATTTGGCCTGCGGTTCACCTCCCGGTAAAGTAGTTCTTGCGACGCGGGGTGGAGCAGTTCGGTAGCTCGCTGGGCTCATAACCCAGAGGTCACAGGTTCAAATCCTGTCCCCGCAACTGAGGAAAGGCCCGGACATTGGAAACAATGTCCGGGTCTTTTGCTTTGCCCGGCAGCGGCCAGCCATGCCGCCAGTGGCCCGCCACGGGTTGGTCAGAGGAGCCGGGAAAATAGGGTAGTCTTGATCAAGCGACGCGGGGTGGAGCAGTTCGGTAGCTCGCTGGGCTCATAACCCAGAGGTCACAGGTTCAAATCCTGTCCCCGCAACTTATGAAGGCCCCGATCGGCAGTTACGCCGGTCGGGGTTTTGTTTTTCCTTGGATGCAGGGTGTTCCTAGTATTCTCTTTCGAAGGGTCCGCGATGTGCGGTGAACCCCCGTCATTCCTGAGAGGTACGTTGTCCCATGGCCACACCCACGAAAAAGCCCGCCGCCGCGACGGGTAAGCGGTCACGGCTCTACTGGGTGGTTCCCGCCGTCCTCGTGGCCGTGGTCCTGGTGGTCCTGGTTGCAAAGCTGCTCATGGGGCTGCCGGCCGTGGCATCGTTTGTTGCCGACTACCCGGGACAATCCGAACTGCCGGGCAACGCTCCCGTGGGATTCCCCGCCTGGCTGGCCTGGCAGCACTTCCTGAACGCCTTCTTCCTGCTCCTGATCATCCGCACGGGATGGCAGGTGCGCACCACCACAAAGCCCAGCGGACATTGGACCAGGAACAACAAAGGCCTGATCAAGACCAAGAATCCGCCTACGAAGATTACCCTTGAACTCTGGTTCCACCTGACCCTTGACGCCCTCTGGATCCTCAACGGGATCGTCTTCGCGGTCCTGATCCTTGCGAGTGGACAGTGGATGCGCATTGTCCCCACCAGCTGGGACATCTTCCCCAACGCACTGTCGGCCGCTCTGCAGTACGCCTCGCTGGACTGGCCCACCGAGGATGGCTGGATCAACTACAACGCGCTGCAGCTCCTGGCATACTTCGTCACCGTCTTCATCGCTGCCCCGCTTGCCTTCATCACGGGACTGCGGATGTCCTCCGCCTGGCCAAAGAAGGCAGCAGGACTGAACAAGGCGTACCCGATCGAATGGGCCCGCGCCGTCCACTTCCCGGTGATGATCTACTTCGTGGCCTTCATCGTGGTCCATGTCTTCCTGGTGCTCACGACCGGGGCGCTGCGGAACCTCAACCACATGTACGGGGTCCGGGACGACGAAGGGTGGTTCGGCTTCTGGGTGTTCCTGGCCTCCGTGGCAGTCATGGTGGCGGCCTGGTTCCTTGCCCGCCCGATCTTCCTGCGGCCCATTGCGTCCCTGATGGGCAAGGTCAGCCGCTGACGGAACGGGCGCTGGCGGCTTTCGGGCAGGCGGGGGAGCTCAGGCTTCCTTGACCTTCCGGTAAGCCTCCAAGGCCCATTCGCGCGACGCAGGCAGGTCTACGAGTGGCCTGGGGTAGCCATCCGTCGTGGCGTCCCAGGGCTCATGGATTTCCTTGCCCTGGAGGCCCCTGAGCTCCGGAACAAAGGCCTTCAGGTAACTG
This sequence comes from Paenarthrobacter sp. 22069, assembly GCF_052046035.1. Lineage (NCBI taxonomy): Bacteria > Bacillati > Actinomycetota > Actinomycetes > Micrococcales > Micrococcaceae > Paenarthrobacter > Paenarthrobacter sp. 22069. The sequence continues at coordinate 115,781 of NZ_JBQEQF010000008.1, forward strand.
CCGCCGGAGTCGAACTTCCTGCTCTGGGTTACCGGATTGAAGATCCGGTAATACGGTGAGGCGTCCGCCCCGGATCCTGCCACCCACTGCCAGTTCGCCGGGTTGTTGGCGGCGTCTGCGTCCACCAACGTGTCCCAGAACCATTCTTCCCCGACCCGCCAGTCGGTCAGCAGGTTCTTCACCAGGAATGAAGCCGCTGCCATCCGTACCCTGTTGTTCATCCAGCCTGTTTGCCACAACTGGCGCATCCCGGCATCCACCAGCGGGTAGCCGGTGTTCCCCTGCTGCCACGCCGCCAGTTCCGTCCGGCTTGGCGAGGCCCAGGGGAAGCTATCGAAGGCGGGCCGGAAGTTGCGGGTGGCCAAATCCGGGTTGTGGTACAGGAGGTGCCAATTGAACTCGCGCCAGCCTAGCTCGGACTGGAAGGTACCGACGTCGGCGGGAATCCTTTGGGGGTGTCGGCGCCGTATCTCGCGCCACACCCGGAACGGACTGACCTCGCCAAAGCGCAGGTGCGGTGACAGCCTGCTGGTTCCTTCCGTGCCCGGCAGGTTCCTGCCGGTGCCGTATTCCTCGATGGGCCCGTCCAGGAAGTCCTCAAGGCGGTGGACAGCGCCGCGTTCCCCTGGTTCCCAGGCTTCGGCCAGGCCGCCGCTCCAGTCGGGGCTGCCCGGCAGCAGGTTCCAGGAGGCAAGCGTTTCGCTGCCGGGCAGGCTGCTCCCCGAACGTGCAGGTTCGGGCAGGTCCGTTGGGGCGTCCAGCGGGTCCCGGATGTCATGGGAGGCCAGGCAGGCCCGCCAGAAGGGGGAGTAAACCTTGTAGGGGCCACCCGCCCCGGTGCGGATGGTCCAGGGCTCAAACAGGAGGTTTGCCTGGAAGCTGGAGGCCTGGATCCCGTTTTCGCCGGCCCAGTCCTTGATGCGGGCGTCTATGGTCCGCTCGGGCTGGGCATACCGGCGGTTCCAGAAGACGTGGCTGGCGTTGGTCTGGTGGGCAAGCTTCCTAACGGCCTCGTCGGCAGGCCCCCGTCGGAGCACGAGCCGTGAGCCCTTGCTTTCGAGGTCCGTTGACAGCGCGGCCAGGGAATGGTGTAGCCACCAGCGGGCAGCGCCGCCGAGCGGCCGCACGCCGGCCGACTCCTCGTCCAGGATGTACACCACGGTCAGTGGCTCCCCCCGGTGCGCGGCCTCGGCAAGGGCCGGGTTGTCATCCAGCCGCAAATCATCGCGCATCCAGACCAGGGATGTTGCATCGGAAGACGTCATGGCACCACGCTACACACTGTGGAAACGGCAATGGCCGGGACCACGGTCCCGGCCATTGCCGTTTCGTCTTTGGGGTCGCGATGACCCTTAGAGTTTGTCGAAGTCGGCTTCTTCCACGGTTGACTCTGCGCCTGTGGGGCTGCCCGTGCCAAGGGCGGGCTTCGAGTTTCCAGCCTTCAGGGCTGCCAGCCGGGCCTCGATTTCCGTCTGTTCGCCCAGGTCCTCCAGCTGATTGAACTGGGCATCCAGGCTGGATGCTGCCAGTTCCTGCTGGCCGCGGACCTTGGCCTCTTCGCGGCGGATCTTTTCCTCGAAGCGGCCCACTTCGCTTGTGGGGTCCATGATGTCGATGCTCTTGATGGCGTCGTGCACCTGGGTCTGTGCCGCTGCCGTCTTGGACCTGGCGACCAGTTCGTTCCGCTTGCTGGTCAGCTGGTTGAGCTTGTTCTTCATCTGCTCCAGGCCGGATTTGAGCTTGTCGACCACTTCACGCTGGGACGCAATGCTGGGCTCGGCGCCCTTGGCTTCGTTTTCGGCAGCCATCTGGCGCTGCAACGCCACCTTTGCCAGGTTGTCGAACTTCTCGGCGTCGGCTACGTCGCCGGCCGCACGGAACTCATCAGCCTTACGGGAAGCGGCAAGAGCCTTGTTCCCCCAGTCGCGGGCATTCTTGACGTCTTCGTTGTAGTCGTCTTCCAGCATCCGGAGGTTGCCGATGGTCTGTGCAACGGCGGATTCCGCTTCGGCGATGTTGTTGGTGTAGTCGCGGACCATCTGGTCCAGCATCTTCTGCGGATCCTCCGCGTTGTCCAGCAAGGAGTTGATGTTCGCCTTTGCCAGCTGCGCGATCCGGCCGAAAATGGACTGCTTAACCATGGTGTTTGCCTTTCGTCCTGCTCTGTGTTGACCACTGGAACCGCTGCACAGTGGTGTACTGCGTCTGTCCGCCCGCCGGGATCTGCCGGCGTCCGGCGGAAGTCTTTAGAAACTGCCGGAGTCTCCGCCGCCGAAATCCCCGCCGCCGAAGCCGCCGTCCCCGCCGCCAAAGCCTCCGCCACCGTCGCCCCAGCCGCCTCCGCCGCCCCAGCCCCCGTGACCGCCGTTGAGGATCGAGTTGATCAGGATGCCGCCGAGGATGGCTCCGCCAAGGCCGCCGCCCCCGCCGCCGCCAAACATGCCGCCCCGGCCGAAACCTTGGTTGGCGTACCCGTCGAAGTGGTCCACGTCGGCCTGTGCCAGCTGTGCGGCCTGTGCCGCCAGGGCATGGGCCTGCTGCGCATAGGTGAGCGCGGTGACAGGATCGGTGCGGGCAATCGACAGGGCGTAGTCGAGGTTGCGCTGGGACTCGGCCAGGCGGGTTCGTGCTTCTGTGCCAACGCCGCCGCGGCGGGCGGTGATGTAGTCGGAGGTGGCACTTATCTGGGCCTGTGCCGACATGATGGTTTGCTGCAGGGACGCCTGCGCACGCCGGGCCTGCTCCTGCTGGTCGCGGATCCCGGTCAAAGCCTGGTCCAGTGACTGGTGGGCTGTTTCGACCCGTTGCAGCGTGGCGATGGGGTCGATCTTTCCGCCCTGGATCTCGGACTTGACCTGCGCCAGGGCGGCCTCCACCGCAGCGACCGGTCCCGCCAGCTCGGCGTGTGTCCCCGACTGGATCATGGCCTTGGCCTGGGCCAGGTCCTGCGACGTGTCCACCACTGCCGTCTCCACGCCGGCGCGGGCTTCGTCCAGGTTGGCCGCCACCTTGGAGATAGCGTCAAGGAGGACGTTGGTCTGGTGCAGGCTTTCCTCAGCGGCACGCACGGCAACGGCGGCAAGGCTTGCCTCACCCTCACCAAGCTTCTGTTGGGCTGTCTGGGAAGCGTTCTGCACAAAAGCCAGCCGTTCCTTGGCCTGGACGATGTTGTCTGAGACCTGGCTAAGAGCGCTGTCTGCATACTTGGAGCGCATTCCGGCCAGTGACTGTTCGGCGCTGGCAATTTTGGTATCGGCCTCGCGCGCCCCGGCGTTGACCGCCGCAAGGGCCTGCGGAGCGTTCTTCTCCAACTCACGGAGGGAGTCGAAGTCCGCCTTCTGCTCCTGGAGGGACGCCAGTGCGGCCTCGGACCGGCGGATGATCTCGCCGAGCCAGGTGCGCTGCTGCTCTTCTGTATCCGGGATGTGGTCGTCCAGTTGCTGCTGGAGCTTGAAGGACTCCGTCATGTGGGCCTTCGCTTCGGCCAGTGCCTTGGTGAAATTCCCGACGGCGGCGTCACCGTACTGTGCCTGCGCGAAACCAAGTTCCTGCTCGCTGGATTTAATGGCGTCATCCGCCTCGATGAGCAGGGAACCGCTCTTCCGGCGGAGTTCCTCGACGCTGAGCGAGGCCAGCGGGTCCAGTTCGGCGCCCTGGGGGCCGTAGCTTCCACTGGAAGCGGCCTGGCCTGCAGCAGCCTTCTTCCGCCGGTTCCGGTAGTACAGGTAAGCACCGCCGCCGGCCACCACCACGCCGGCACCAACCAGGATTCCGGCCCCGGCTCCGTCGCCGGAAGACACGTTGCCGCTTCCGCCGCCGCCGGCGTCTCCGACCGCGGAAGCTGTGTCGATGGCGGCCTGGGCAAAGTCACGCTTGCCGGCACCGAGGTTGGCGGCAATAGCGTTTTGGCTGATGGTGCTGGTCTTTGACGCAATCGAGCTCGTTGAATTCGGCGCGAAGTAATAGTGTCCGTCGTCGGACATCGTCAAAATGACGTCTGCCTTGCCCATCACCTTCTTGGTGGCAACGGCTTGCGCCCACTGCTTGGGGTCAGTGGGGTTGGTGAATGTCTTCACCGTTACCACGTACAGGTTGTACTTGTGGTCCTTCAACAGCTTCTGGATGGCATCCTGGACTTCGCCCTTCCGGCTGCCCAACACGTTTGCGTTGTCAACAATGTTGGTCCCGGAGGGAATGGTGACCGGGTCTTCGGCCCAGGCCGCGCCGGCGGGTACCGCCAGCAGCCCGGCAAGGCCGATCACGGCGAGGATACGTTTGAACTTTAACCGCATGTGCAACCCTTCAGCACGCCTGACACCGATTCGGGACGAATCAGTCGTCGAATCCAGCAGCGCCCCCACGCTTGGTGTGAAGCCGCAGGTCGCTGTGGCAATTCATCTTGATTCTATGGTGCACCCCACAGGCCGTCCACGGCGCCGAATATGCCCCCAGCGAAACGGTCCGCCCGGGGGAGCAGCGTCCTCGAAGCGTTCAGCAAGCTCTCAGCAAACATCCGAGCTTGTTCCAGCAGGACGGGTCATAGTTAAAGGCAGACGAGGATGAAAGGAAGTCCCATGACTGAGAATCAAAGCCCAGGACCGGTCCCGGAGGACAACCACGCGGGCAGCCGGAACCCCTGGCAGCAGCAGGACCCGCAGCAGCCCGGAGACCGTCAGGGGGCAACTCAGTTTGGGAACGGCGGCCGCGGCCCGGAACATGGACGTGATGGCTCTGCAGGCGACCAGCCACACAACCCCACCGAACGGCTGGACCGGCCGCAGCCCCATGACCAGGACCACACCCAGGAACTGCCGGGTGCTCCGCGTCCCGTGTACCCGCAGCGCCAGCCGTTCTACGGCCAGTCCGGGTACTACGGCCAGCAGCACCAGAACGGCCAGCCGATGCACGGCGGTACCGCCCATGGCACCCCCAATGGCAGCGTCGGCCTGGCCCCGAACCCGAAGGATGCCCCGCGCCGAAAGGCAAGCTTCGGCGTCGGCACCCTGGTGGCGAGCATTTTGGCAGCAGGCCTGGTGGGCGGCGGAGTGGCAACCGTTGGCGCCGGAGAATTGTTCGGGAACAACGGGTCCAGCGCGTCTACCGTGGGCAGCAACAGCCAGCCGGGCACGGTGATCGTCAACAACAAGGACGACGTCAATTCCATCACCGCGGCGGCCGTGAAGGCTTCGCCGAGCGTCGTGACCATCAGTGCCACGAGCGGCAGCTCCGGTGGTACGGGGTCAGGCATTGTCCTGGACGACCAGGGACACATCCTGACCAACACCCACGTGGTGACCCTCGACGGCCAGACCGCAAACGCCACCCTTGAAATCCGCACCAGCGACGGAAAGGTCCTGCCCGCAAAGCTGGTTGGCACCGACCCGTTGTCCGACCTCGCGGTCATCAAGGTGGACGACACCTCGAGCCTCACCCCTGCCACCCTTGGTGACTCCTCCAAGCTCAACGTCGGGGATACCGCCATCGCCATCGGGTCCCCTCTGGGCCTTACCGGTACGGTCACCGACGGCATAGTCTCCACCCTGAACAGGACCATCAGCGTGGCATCCTCCGCCGCGCCGCAGGGTGGCGACAACAGCCAGGGCGGTGACCAGGGCTTCCAGTTCGCCCCTCCGGGCGGCGGACAGAGCCAGCAGAACACCGGCGAGGGATCCATCGCCATCAACGTGATCCAGACGGATGCGGCCATCAACCCGGGCAACTCCGGGGGCGCCCTGGTGAACACCAAGGGAGAGATCATCGGCGTGAACGTTGCGATCGCTTCCGCCGGTTCCGGGACCTCGAGTTCGCAAAGCGGCAACATCGGCGTCGGCTTCAGTATCCCCATCAACAACGCCAAGCGGGTGGCCCAGGAACTGATCAACGGCGGCAAGGCCTCGCATGGCCAGCTGGGCGTCAGTGTCAAGGCCAAGGCCTCGTCGGCGGCCTCCTCCGAGTTCTCGGTGGGCGCCGACGTGGCGACCGTGGACCCCAACTCTGCTGCCGGCAAGGCCGGAATCAAGGTTGGTGACGTCATCACCAAGTTCAACGACCTCACCATCGGCGAACCCAACCAGTTGACCGCTGCCGTCCGTGAACAGCCTGCAGGCTCCACCGTCAAGATCGCGGTGCAGCGTGGCGGCAAGGAGCAGACCTTCGACGTCACGCTGGGTGCCGCTGCCAGCTGACACCACCGAACCCACACCCTGCAGCGCCGACGACGGCGGTGTCCCCACCCCAGGGGGCGCCGCCGTCGTCGTCGTTCTGGCGGGTGGCTGAAACAGGCGTTAACGGAAGAGGGCGCGGGGGCTCGCCGATATGGTTAGCTAGGAGCTACCCGCCTGCCGGGCATTCCGCGGCCATGCCCACCCGGCTGGCTGTCCACAAGCATGGAAGGCTGCTGTAAACACAGTGGAAGAGACATTGAAGATCGTAGTCCTGGTCAAACATGTACCGGACGCCCAGTTCGACCGTCACCTCAACGGTGAAGGCCATACCACGGACCGCGACGAGAGCATTCTGTCCGAGCTTGACGAATACGCCCTGGAGGCTGCCCTCCAGCTGGCCGAGGCACGGGGCGGAAGCAAGGCGGGCAACCAGGTCATCGCCCTCAGCATGGGTCCCGCCGGCGCCGTGAACGCGGTCAAGAAGTCGCTGCAAATGGGCGCCACCGAGGGAGTCCACCTGAGCGACGGCGCCCTGGCCGGTTCGGACGCCGCGGCCACCTCCCTGGCCCTCGCGGCAGCCGTTCGGCACCTGGGGAATGTGGACCTCGTCATCACCGGCATGGCGTCCACGGATGGTGAAACCTCGCTTATCCCGGCGCAGCTCGCGGAGCGGCTGGGGCTGCCGCAGGTGACCTTCGCTTCCACCCTGCAGGTGGACGGCGGCCGGCTGACGGCGCGCCGCGACGCGGATACCTACTCGGAAACAGTGGAGGCTCCACTGCCCGCCATCGTGTCCGTCACGGACCAGATCAACGAGCCGCGGTACCCCAACTTCAAGGGCATCATCGCGGCCAAGCGCAAGAGCATCACCACCCTGTCCCTGGCCGACATCGGCGTGGACCCTTCCGACGTGGGCCTCGCGGGTTCCTGGACCACAGTTACCAGCGCGGAACAGCGGCCGCCCAGGACTGCAGGCACCATCATCACCGACGAAGGCGACGCCGGCATCAAGCTGGTTGACTTCCTGGCCGCCCAGAAGCTGCTCTAAGAGGGACACCGACATGGCAAAAGTACTCGTATTCATCGACAACCCCGGCGCATCACTGAAGAAGAGCAGCCTGGAGCTGCTGACCTTGGCGCGTTCCCTGGGCGAGAGCACCGTGGCCCTCAACGGAGACCTGTCCGACGCCGTCGCAGCCACCTTCGCCGAGTACGGCGTGGGCAACATCCTGCGTCCGTCGGGCCAGGACCTGGATGATTTTTTGGTGGCACCCAAGGCCGCCTACCTCGCCGCCGCGGCGGAAACCATCGGCGCGGGCGTCGTCCTGCTGGACAACTCACCGGAGGGCAAGGAAATCGCAGCGCGGCTGGGCGTCCGGTTGAATGCCGGCGTCATCACCGATGTGGTCGCGGTGGATGCGGACGGCACGGCGCACAAGTCCGTCCTGGCCGGCTCCTACAACACGTCCTGCAAGGCCACCACCCCGGTTTCCGTACTGACCCTCAAGGCCAACAATGTCACTCCGGAACCTGCTCCGGCACCCAGCAGCCCCGCGACCGGGACCGTAGAGGTCCCCGTGGTGGCTGCGGCGGCACGCGTCACCGCGCGGGAACAGAAGGTGGCCAGCGGCCGCCCGGACCTGACCGATGCCCGGATCGTCGTAGCCGGCGGCCGTGGGATGGACGGCGACTTTGGTCCCGTCGAAGAACTGGCCGATGCCCTCGGTGCGGCTGTGGGCGCGTCCCGCGCCGCCACGGACGCGGGATGGATCAGCCACGACGCGCAGGTGGGGCAGACCGGCAAGACGGTCTCGCCGCAGCTGTACATCTCCGCAGGCATCTCCGGCGCCATCCAGCAGAAAGCCGGAATGCAGACGTCCAAGGTCATTGTCGCCATTAATAAGGACGCTGAGTCCCCGGTGTTCGAGATCGCCGATTTCGGCATTGTCGGTGACGTCTTCGAGGTCCTGCCGCAGGCCACGGCCGAAATCAAGAAGCGAAAAGGCTGACTCCTTGACAGACTCCCTCCCGAAGGCACAGAGCCCGTTCAACCCGGAAACGCACCGGGTTGGGCGGGTGCTCTGTTTCGCGGCCCACCCCGACGATATCGATTTTGGTGCAGCGGGAACCGTCGCCGCCTGGACTGCGGCCGGCGTCGAAGTCAGCTACTGCATCATGACGGACGGCGACGCGGGCGGCTTCGACCCGGCGCACCGTGCGGACATCATCGCCATGCGGGACGCCGAGCAGCGCCGCGCCGCTGAACTCGTGGGCGTCAGCGACATCCACTACCTCCACCAGCGTGATGGGTACCTGGAGCCATCGCACGAGGTGATGCGGGACGTGGTGCGCCTGATCCGGAAGATCAGGCCCGACGTCGTCCTTGCCATGCATCCGGAACGGAACTGGCAGCGGATCCAAAAAAGCCACCCCGACCACCTGGCTGTGGGGGAAGCGGTGACGCGGGCGGTCTACCCGGCGCTGGAAAATCCCTTCGCCTACCCGGAACTGGCTGAGGCAGGGCTGGAAGCCTACAAGCTGCCGTGGCTCTGGCTGTATGCGGGGCCGGAGGAACGGGAAAACCACTTCGTGGACGTCACGGGGCACGTGGACGCCAAACTCGACGCCATCCACGTGCACGTCAGCCAGCATCCTGATGTTGCCGCCATGGAAGCCACCGTCCGCCATGGGATGCAGGTCAACGCCGCCCGGGCGGGCCTGCCCGAGGGCAGCAGCGCGGAAGCCTTCCACGTGGTGGCGGTCAACGGACCCGGCACCATCGCAGGTTTCTAGCTCAACACCGTTCCACGGCAAAGGCG
>NZ_JBQEQF010000008.1:124777-204275 GCF_052046035.1 Paenarthrobacter sp. 22069
CGCCTTTATATGCAGCGTTAGGCGCCAAGCGGAGCTGCGGCGACCGTGGGCAGTGTGGGCGACGTGGAACCGCCTGCCGGCTCAACGGTGATCCCGAGCGATGCAGCTGAGTGGATGCCCTGGACCACTGCCGGCTTGGACAGCGCCTGCTCGTCCATCAGCCCCTGCGATACCGGCGCGGAGCCGTCCTTGGGAATCAGCCACATCTGGTACACCTTGCCCGCCGGCGGAGCGGGTACACCGCTCATCTTCACCACCACCGAGTCTTTGGACTCTGAAATCAGAACTGTGGCCTTGCCGCCGCCGGCCACGTTCACGGACGCCTCCCGCAGGTCCGAGGCACGGGCTACCTGGTTGACGGGATCGTTCTGGTCGGCCAGGTAAGCGCCAACACCGACACCACCGAGTGCTATGGCTGCGGCCGCCGCCACCCCCACCAGCCAACGCCGGGCACCCGAAGGTCCACGCCGTTCCTCCCGGCGTTTCCGGGCCTGCGCCAGCTCGTCGAGCGGGCCGCCTCCGCTGGGTATGCCCGGCTGGAAGCCCGGTGCAGTGCTTCCCGCTGCTGCTGCGGCAGCGCCACCATCCTGTCCCGGTTGTGCCGGGAGTTGGGCGGGAAGCTGGGCGACGATGCGGTCGAACAGGTCCGACGGCGGCTCGGCCTCGGCACGGAAGGTGCGGCTGAGAGCCTCCCGGGACTGCCGCACCCGTTCCAGGAAGGCCTGCCGTTCAGCTTCGGGAGCCGTGGAGATGTAATGGTCGATGGCGTCGCGTTCCTGGTCCGTTACCGCGTCAAGGGCGTAGAGTTCCGCGAGGTCGACGGCGCGTCCTGACGCGAGGTCCATGGCGACGGTATCGCCGAAGGCGCTGGAACGTCCGTTGTGTCCGTGGTCCATCCCGCTCATCTCAACTCACCCCCAAACAGGTCTTCAATCGGATCAGTCCATCGCGGATGCGGGACTTGATAGTGGGCACTGCTGCATTCAGGCGTTCTGCGACTTCCCGGTAGGTGAGGCCGCCGTAGTAGGCCAGGCGTACCGATTCCTGCTGCGTTTCGGTCAGCGTGCCCAGGCAGCGGACCACCGCCTCCGCCTCAAGCCGGCTGCCCACTTCATCGGACACGCTGTCATGATCGATGTCCTGCGTACTCGCCCCGTACCTTGCCTCCCTGTCGGTGGAGGACTGCGAGGAGCGGACCTTGTCCACCGCACGACGGTGAGCGATGGTCATCAGCCAGGAGAGCGGGCTGCCCGCCTGCGGATCGAACTTGGCCGCGTTTTGCCAGACCTGCAGGAAGACTTCCTGGGTGGTGTCTTCGCTGAGCTCGGGATCGATCAGGACCCGCCGCGCCATGCCGAAGACCCTGCGGGATGTCAGCTGGTAGAACTCGGCAAAGGCCGCCTGGTCCCCGCGGGCAATGCCCGCCAGCAGGACCGAGAGGCGCTGGCTGAGGTCTGCAGGTGGGTCAGTCACCGCGGCCGAGCCTTCTGAATTGGGCGCGTTGGGAGTTTCCATTACGTCCAAGCATAAGTCTCTGTGCGGTGAATCCTCAGCAGTACCCTGCCGGCTGCGGCTGTCCTGCCTGGATCCTGCCTCCAGTAGTGTCACCTGCAGCTCCTTGCTCCGCTCGAATGTCCTCAAAAGGCATTCGGGGCCGGACGCCCGACGGATGGGAAGCCGGCAAATTTGTTTGCCAGGGACGGCCGGGAAAGCCGCCGCAGACAGGTAGTTCCACGCGGCCTTAGAGTTTGGCTCCCGCGAATCCCTGCTGGCGCCACGCCTCGTACACGGCGATGGAAGCCGCGTTCGCGAGGTTCAGGGAACGGAGGGCGGGGAGCATGGGCAGGCGCACGGTGGAGGTGACGTGCGGGTCGTCTTTCAGCTCCGCCGGCAGCCCCACCGATTCGCGGCCGAACATCAGGACGTCGCCGGGCCGGTAGGCGATGTCGGTGTAGCTGGTGGTGCCGTCGGAGGTGAAGGCATAGACGCGCTCCGGCTGGAGGTGGTCCCAGGCATCGTCGATGGTTTTATGAACCGTGACGACGGCGAGGTCGTGGTAGTCGAGCCCTGCCCGGCGCAGCTTTGCGTCCGAGAAGTCAAAGCCAAGGGGTTCCACGAGGTGCAGTTCAGCGCCGGTGATGGCGGCTAGCCGAATGGCGTTGCCGGTATTGCCGGGGATTTCTGGGGCATGGAAAAGGATGCGGAACACCACCCCATCCTAGCCACCGCAGTCAGTGCATGCCGCGCAGCAGCCGGGCAAGGATGGGGACGTTCACGGTGTTGGGGGCGGGGCCCGATGCCAGAAATTCCTTCAGCCCGCGCACCATCCCTGCGGCGTTGACGATCTGCACCGTTTCCAGCGAACCTGCAGGCCTGCGGTGGTGGTCGATCACGGGTTCGTGGAGGTTGCCGTCCGGGCTGTGCACCACGGTCCACCCGGTGACGTTGAGCTCCGGGAAGATTTCCTGCATGGCCCACACCACCCTGGCAAGCTGCGGAGGCGCCACCGAGCGGCCTCCGTGGTTGAGGGTCCGGCCGTCCCAGGCGTAGGCGCCTTTCGGCAGGAGCATGGAGTTCACCAGGGCCAGCCGGTAACCGGCCAGGACCGCGTGGTCAATGTGGCTGTTGTCTGCCGGCGACTGCAGCCCGTTGATGAGCCGCGCCGCCGGGATGGCCGGCAGCACCTGGCGCGTCAGCAGCTGTACGGTGCGCATCTCGCGTTGGATGCGGGCCTCGGCGCCAAAGATTCCACGCTTACGGGGCATCCCGTGCACCTGCTGCCGGGCCTGGGCGAAGGGAATGAGCGGGACCTCTGTGCCGCTCCCGCCGTATGGCGGAATGTAGACCGGGGGGTCGCCTGCCGTATTCCGGCTGTTGCCTGGCCGGCGGACAGTGGCGGACGCCCGGCTTCCGGCGGCCGGCGCGTCAAAGTGCGCCCCGCCGTCGGACGCAGCGTCCCTGGCCCCGCCGGCACCGTAGCTGCGGTCGTATGCGCGCCGGCGTGCGGGGTCGACCAGCGTCTCGTAGGCAGTTGTCACGCGGCGGAATGTTGCGGCATCACCGCCCTGGTCCGGGTGGGCCGTCCGGGCGGCGCGGCGGTACGCCGCCTTGATTTCCTTTTCGGTGGCCGTTACGGGCACGCGAAGGACCTGGTAGTGGGAGCTTCTGCCGTCGGTCAAGCAATCTTCCTTCTCTTGTTGCGCGGCTTCCTGGTTCCGGCGGGGAAAGCAACGTGCCGCCCAGTCTAGCCAGCACGGGCCCGCCGTCGTGGACGCTGCACCTGCTCTGACAACGATCGTCCCGGGCCTGGCGGTTCCCCGCGACGCCGGAGTCTAGACTCGTGCGTGCGCGGCTGAACACAGTCCTGCAGGGGATGCGACGGAGGGGATATGCAAATGCCGACGACGGCGGGCCGGGCCGGCAGGGCAAGGAACAGGGGATTGCAGCTCACCACGGCCGGCGCCGTGGCATTGATTATCGGCGGGTGCAGCGTGGACGTCCGGGACCCCTCCGTGCCCACCGCCCCGGCCGGTACTGCGGTCCTTTCCACACCCACCATCACGCCAGGACACGACGCTGCCGCCGTCGCCGCGCAGGACATGCCCTTTGGCGCAGGGGGCACCCTTGCCCCCGGAGTGCCCGTTGGAGTTTCCGATGAGCTTAGGGGCGCACCGGGCTGGAAGCTCGAAAAAGACAACGTCGCCGGCGCCAGCCAGTATGCGAAAGCGGATGGGTGCATAGTTGCTGCAAGGGTCAGTACCGGCCAGGGCCCGCTGGTCCGCGAAGGGGACAGGGAGTCGACTGTTGCCCTCTTCCAATACCTGGACGCCACCATCCAGCCCTCCTACCTGAAGCCGGAAACCCTGCACTGGGGCGGCACTCCGGAGAATCCCGGAAAGAGCGTGGAGGTGCTGGTGCTGGAGCAGGCCGCTCCCGGCGGGAGGTCCACTGCCGTGCTGGCAAGGATGTTTGGCACGGCCGGCTCCTCGGCCTACATATCGGTGTCCTGCCCGGATGCGCCTACCCTTGCCTCAGCGCGCGCTGACGTTCGCCGGTACCTGCCGCTGCTGCCCCCGTCTGCCTGAGCCCTCAAGTTTCTGCGCCCTGCGCTTCTCAAGGCAAAACCGCCGGCGGCTGGAGGGCTCAGCTGCCGGCGGGTCTTGTTGTCCGTAACGCCCATATGGCGCGGTCAAAGCGTCATGCGGTGGTTCGGGCAGTCCCGACGGACAGCCGGTTGAGGGCCAGGGCGCCTACCAGCAGCCCGAAGTCACGAAGGGCTACGTCGTAAAAGCTTCCCAGCAGCAGCAGGTTGATGATGATCCCGGCCAGCCAGACGGCTACCACCAGCGAGCCGTACTTGGGACGCACCGCAACAATGAGGCCCGCAATGATCTCCACGACGCCCACGACATACATGAAGGTCTGCGGCGTCAACGGGACGACAGAGGTGGCCTGGGGCGCGAGGTAAACGGTCCAGTGGGTGAGGATGTTGGTGAATTTGTCCAGGCCGAAAAGGATGGGTGCAACGGTGAAGACAGTGCGCAGCAGGAGAAAGGCCTGCCGGTCCGCGGCCATGGTCGAGGATGAACGCTGAGCGGGCACTGCGGATGCTGATGCTGATGCCATGGTGGGCTCCTTCTAAAAGTAGGTAACGTAATTTTAGAAAGAGCCTGTTCTATAATCAAGAGATCTAAACTTTGGATTTGGAGGCCCCCATGTCCCGACTTCCCTGGGCGGACAGGATCGCTGCCGTCGCTTCACTGACCGACGCGAAGAGGCTCCAGCTGTTCGAGCTCGTGGCAGCCTCGCCACGGCCCCTGGGCCGCGACGAGGTGGCTGAGGCTGCAGGTATGGCGCGGAGCACGGTTTCCTTCCACCTGGACAGGCTGGTCCAGGATGGCCTGCTTGCCGTCGAGTTCCACAAGCCCGCCGGCAGGGCAGGCCCCGGTTCCGGGCGCCCGGCGAAGATGTACCGGACTATAGGGAGCGAAGTCGGAGCGTCCGTGCCCGACCGGAATTACGACCTCGCCGGCGAATTGATGGCAGCCGCCATCGAAGCGTCGCAGGTGGAGGGAGCTCCGGTGGGGGAGTCCCTCCGCGCCGCCGCCTTCAGCAAGGGCCGGGAGCTGGCAGAACATGCCAGCGGGCTGGAGGAGTTCCTGGCAGAAGCCGGTTACCAGCCCCAGCCTGATGGTGACGGTGGCTTCCTGCTCACGAACTGTCCCTTCCACCGGCTCTCACGGTCCCACGCGGCGGTGGTCTGCGACATGAACGGCGCCTTCCTCCGGGGGGCGGCAGCCGGGTGCGGAAACGATGAAGGGCGTGTTGCCGCCGTCTCCGGACCCGGCCATTGCTGCGCGAGGATCACGGGCAGGGGCTAGGTCCTGCCCGGTCCGCCGCTCCGGGCCGCGATAGAATTGGGGGATGCCCGCCTACCTCGACCATGCCGCCACCACGCCGCTTTCAGATGCGGCGCTCGCCGCCCTGACACGCGAGTTGGCGCGGACGGGAAACCCCTCCTCGCTGCATGGATCGGGACGCCGGGCCCGCCGGGCGGTCGAAGACGCGCGGGAGGCCATTGCCACCGCCGCGGGAGCCCATCCCTCGGAGGTAATCTTCACCTCCGGCGGCACCGAGGCGGACAACCTCGCCGTCAAGGGCCTGTACTGGTCCCGTGTTGCAGACGACCCAAAGCGGCGCCGCATCCTCTGCTCCGCCGTCGAACATCACGCAGTCCTGGACACAGTCGAATGGCTCGAACGCCACGAGGGCGCCGACGTTACCTGGCTGCCGGTGGACTCCGAGGGCGTACTGGACCTCGCCGTCCTGGAAGCTGAACTTTCCCGCGACCCCGGCACCGTGGCGCTGGTGACCATCATGTGGGCCAACAACGAGGTCGGCACCATCCAGCCGGTCGGCCGCATCGTCGAGTTGGCCCATGCAGCAGGCGTTCCTGTGCACTCGGACGCTGTCCAGGCCTTCGGCTCGGTTCCCGTGCACTTCAGGGAATCCGGCCTGGATGCCATGTCCATTTCGGGCCATAAGATCGGCGGCCCCGTGGGGGTGGGTGCCCTGCTTCTCGGCCGCGCGGTCAAACTGACACCGGTACAGCATGGTGGCGGGCAGGAGCGTGATGTCCGGTCCGGGACGCTGGACACGGCCTCCATCGCCGCCTTCGCCGCCGCGGCGGAGGCTGTCACGGCCGCACTGCCGGCGGAAGCGGCGCGGATTGCCGCCCTTCGTGACCGCCTGATCGACGGCGTCCGTGAACTTATTCCCGACGCCGTCCTGCGCGGCGCCCCCGGCGGGGGTCGGCTCCCGGGCAATGCCCATTTCACCTTTCCCGGCTGTGAAGGCGATTCGCTGCTGTTCCTCCTCGACCTCGCCGGCGTCGAATCGTCCACGGGATCTGCCTGCACGGCGGGTGTGCCGCGGCCCTCCCACGTGCTCCTGGCGATGGGCCTGGATGAGGAAACCGCCCGCGGAGCCCAGCGGTTCAGCCTGGGCCACGCTTCCACCGACGCTGATGTCGATGCCCTGCTCAAGGCGCTGCCCGAGGCTTATGCCCGTGCCCGCCAGGCAGGCATGGCGGGACACGAGTCCTCAATCCAGACGGCGGGGACTGTGGCCCGGCAGGGGCGCGGGGGCCTGTAGCGGTTCATGTGCCAGGCGGGCTGATTTGCCTGCCACCGTAGAATGGATAGGCGAAGATCGTTTCCGCCGCCGGCGGGTCCAGCCCGGCCCCGGAAAACACCGTCCCCCCAACAGAAAGCCAGCATGCGAGTACTAGCAGCCATGAGCGGCGGAGTCGATTCCGCTGTTGCCGCCGCCCGCGCGGTGGAGGCCGGGCACGACGTCGTCGGCGTCCACCTGGCCCTTTCGCGCATGCCCGGCACCCTGCGCACCGGCAGCCGCGGCTGCTGCACCATCGAAGACTCCCGGGACGCCTGGCGCGCCTGTGACGTGCTGGGGATCCCCTACTACGTGTGGGACTTCTCCGAGCGGTTCAAGGAAGACGTCGTCCAGGACTTCATCGACGAATACGCGGCGGGCAGGACCCCCAATCCCTGCATGCGCTGCAACGAACGCATCAAGTTCGCGGCGCTGCTGGAGAAGGCCATGGCCCTGGGGTTCGACGCCGTGTGCACGGGCCATTACGCCAAGGTGATCGAAGATGCCGACGGCAACCGCGAACTGCACCGCGCCGCCGACTGGGCCAAGGACCAGAGCTACGTCCTGGGCGTCCTCACCCACGAACAGCTCAAGCACTCCATGTTCCCGCTGGCAGACACCCCCTCCAAGGCAGAGGTGCGCGCCGAAGCGGAGCGGCGTGGGCTCTCCGTCGCCAACAAGCCGGACAGCCACGACATCTGCTTCATTCCCGACGGCGACACCGCGGGCTGGCTCGCCGAAAAGATCGAGATGACTACCGGTGACATCGTGGACCAAACGGGCGCAAAGGTAGGGGAGCACCCCGGCGCCAACGCGTTCACTGTCGGCCAGCGCCGCGGGCTCAAGCTCGGAACCCCGGCCGCCGACGGCAAGCCCCGTTTCGTCCTGGAAATCCGGCCCAAGGAAAACAAGGTTGTGGTGGGACCGCAGGCCCTGCTGGCAATCGATGAGATCCGCGGCATCAAGGTTTCCTGGGCAGGCCTTCCCATCGCGGAGGTGGAAACCGGCGCGGAATTCGAGTGCTACGCACAGGTCCGGGCACACGGGGATCCGGTCCCTGCCACTGCCGGGATGGAGCATGCCCCCGATAACGCCGGAAGCCAGCTGGTGGTCCGGCTGGCGACGCCGCTGCGCGGTGTGGCCCCCGGACAGACTGTGGTGTTGTACCAGGGGACCCGCGTGCTGGGCCAGGCCACCATCGACGCCGCCCGCTCGCTTCAGCGCGCCGCCCTCTAAGCTCCCAGCCCCGCACCGTTCCGGCCGTCGCCGGGGCGGCGCCTTGCCGTGCCCGGAAGATGCCGTCCTCCGCGGCACGCCCGCTGAGGCAGGAGCGCCAACGAGATAAATTTTGTGTTTCAACTCACAGAATTGGCCGTCCTGAGGGCAGACTCTCTGATTGAATCTAGGGATCAGCACTGCGCGCCGGAGGCAAGGGCACATGCACCCCTAATGTCGGCGCGCTCGTACTCATCGGACAGAAAGTTCACAGATGATCAAGAGCACAACTGCCCTGCACCGCGCCATCGCGCTGGCAGGCATCTCCGCCCTGGCCCTGACAGCCTGCACCGGGCCATCGGGTGGCGGCGGTGGAACGTCCACCGGCGGCAGCGCCGGTGGCGGTGCCATTACCTTCGGGACCACCGACAAAGTCGTCACCCTCGACCCCGCCGGCTCCTACGATGCAGGCTCCTTCCTGGTGATGAACCAGGTCTACCCCTTCCTGATGAACTCAAAGCCCGGTTCCGCCGAGGTCAGCCCGGACATCGCGGAGTCCGCCTCCTTCACCGCACCCACCGAGTTCACCGTGAAGCTGAAACCCAACCTGAAGTTTGCCAACGGCCACGCACTGACCGCCTCGGACGTGAAGTTCTCCTACGACCGGGTCCTCAAGATCAACGACCCCAACGGCCCGGCGTCGCTGCTCTCCAACCTCAAATCTGTTGACGCCAAAGACGACACCACCGTGGTCTTCAACCTCAAGGCGGGCAACGACCAGGTCTTCGCGAGCGTCCTGGGCACCAACACCGGCCCCATCGTCGACGAGGAAGTCTTCCCGGCCGACA
The DNA here is from genome assembly GCF_052046035.1 of Paenarthrobacter sp. 22069. Classification (NCBI taxonomy): domain Bacteria; kingdom Bacillati; phylum Actinomycetota; class Actinomycetes; order Micrococcales; family Micrococcaceae; genus Paenarthrobacter; species Paenarthrobacter sp. 22069. The sequence continues at coordinate 133,513 of NZ_JBQEQF010000008.1, forward strand.
AGGTGATGAGCGACGAGGACATCGTTGCCGCGAAGCCCTTCGCGGGCCCCTACACCATCGATTCCTACAAAAAGAACGAACTTGTCAGCCTCAAGGCCAACGCGGACTACAACGGTCTGCTGGGCAAGCCGGCCAATGACAGTGCGGTCATCAAGTACTACGCCGATTCCAACAACCTGAAGCTGGACGTCCAGGGCGGCAACATCGACGTTGCCGGCCGCAGCCTCACGGCCACCGACGCCGCGGACCTGGGCAAGGACTCCAAGGTCAAGGTCTACAAGGGCCCGGGCGGCGAGCTCCGGTATATCGTCTTCAACTTCGACACCATGCCCTTCGGCGCCAAGACACCGGAAGCCAACCCGGCCAAGGCCCTCGCGGTGCGGCAGGCCATGGCTGACATCGTGGACCGCCAGGCCATCTCCGACCAGGTGTATAAGGGCACGTACGTTCCGGCGTATTCGGTGGTTCCTGACAGCTTGCCCGGCGCTATCCAGCCACTAAAGGAGATGTACGGCGACGGCAGCGGCAAGCCCAGCGTGGACAAGGCCAAGAAGGTCCTGGCCGACGCCGGCGTCACCGGCCCCGTCAACGTGAAGCTGCAGTACAACCCGGATCACTACGGCAAGTCCTCCGGCGACGAATACGCCATGGTCAAGGAACAGCTCGAGAAGTCGGGCCTGTTTACCGTGGACCTGCAGTCCACCGAATGGGTGACCTACTCCAAGGCCCGGACCGCCGACGCCTACCCCGTGTACCAGCTGGGCTGGTTCCCGGACTACTCGGATGCTGACAACTACCTCACGCCGTTCTTCATCCCGGGCAACTTCCTAAAGAACCACTACGAGAATCCGGCCGTCACGGATCTGATCAAGAAGGAGCTTGTGACGCCGGACAAGACCGAGCGCGAGAAACTGATTGGCGATGCCCAGACGGCAGTGGCCAAGGACCTTTCCACGCTGCCGCTCCTGCAAGGGGCGCAGCTCCTGGTGGCCGGCGCGGACGTCAAGGGTGTTGAAAAAACCCTTGACCCCTCCTTCAAAACACGCCTTGGCGTCCTGTCCAAGTAAGCACTCCACCCCCATCGGGCTCTGACAGGCCGGAGGCGGGACACCCCAACGGTGTCCCGCCTTTTGCCGGTCATCAGCCAGCACCGAGGGGAATGCTGGCTCCCGGTCACCACGAATACAGGTACCGATGACAACTTTAATTGACGCGCCACCCAGTGACGCGGACGGACTCCTTCCGCCCAAGAAAAAGCAGGCAGGCGGAGGGCTGGGCCAGTACATCCTGGTCCGCTTCCTGCTGATCTTCCCCACCATCCTTATCCTCGTCACCATGGTGTTCTTCCTCATGCGCATCACCGGTGACCCCATCACGGCCGCCATGGGTGGACGGCTGCCCCCCGAGCAGCTGCAGGAACGCATCCATGCTGCCGGCTACGACCGGCCACTGATTCTGCAGTACTTCGAATACCTGGGCCAGCTGGCCACGGGCAACTTCGGCACCACCCTGTCGGATAACCGCAAGGTCACCGAGATGCTTACCACCTACGGCTCCGCCACACTGGAGCTGGCCATCAATGCGCTCATCGTTGCGCTGCTGGTGGGCATCCCGCTCGGCATGGTGGCTGCCCACCGCCGCGACCACCTGCCGGACGCAGTGCTTCGGATCCTGGCCATCCTGTTCTACGCCACGCCGGTGTTCTTCGCCGGCATGCTGCTCAAGCTCGTCTTTTCGGTATGGCTGGGGTGGCTTCCGGTCGCCGGCCGCGCAGGAACCAGGACAGAGCTTTCGCTCACGGCACTCCAGGCCCCCACTGGCATCTACTGGCTGGACGCCCTGCGCAGCGGGAACATGGCCGCCCTCAGCGACGTGATGTCGCACGCTGTCCTTCCGGCGCTCGCGCTGGGACTGCTGACGGCGGGGATCTTCCTCCGCCTGGTCCGGACCAACGTCATTGGCACGCTCGGGAAGGACTACGTGGAAGCCGGCCGCTCGCGTGGTGTCAGCGAGTTCAGGCTGGTCACCAAGCACGCCTACAAGCCGGCGCTGATCCCCATCATCACGGTGATGGGCCTGCAGATCGCGGTGCTGCTCGGCGGCGCCGTGCTGACGGAGACCACCTTTGAGTGGAAAGGCCTTGGCTTCCAGCTGGCCAACTACCTCACTGCGCGCGACTTCGTGGCCGTCCAGGGCATCGTGGTCCTGCTGGCCGTCATCGTCGCCGTCACCAACTTCATCGTGGACATCATCGCCGCGCTGATCGACCCCCGCGTGAGGTACTGACATGACTGCCAACACGATCGAACCCGTCGCCAACCCGCGGGCGCCCCTGTTCCGGCGCCTTCCGGTTGTTTCGCATTTCAACAAGAGCGTCGGCCTGCAGCGCTTCATGCTGGTGGTGGGACTTGTCCTCACCGGCATCTTCCTGCTCACGGCGTTGACCGCACCGCTGTTGGCGCCCTACGGTTTTGCCCAACTTTCAGACGCCGACGGCAGCTTCCCCACGCAGCAGGCGCCGGGCGGCAAGCACCTCCTGGGCACCACCGTGGGCGGTTATGACGTCCTGTCCCGCATGATCTGGGGTACCCAGACAGCGCTGCTGGTCATCATTGTGGCCGTGCTCCTCTCCATTTTCGCCGGTGTGATCCTCGGCCTGGTGAGCGGATACATTGGCGGGTGGCTGGACCGCGTCCTCGTTGTCGTAGCCGACGCTGTCTATGCGTTCCCGTCACTGCTGGTGGCCATCGTGATGGCCATCGTCATCAGCGGCGGCCAGTCCAGCCTGCTGGGCGGCATCCTGGCGGCCGCCATCTCCATCACGGTGGTGTTCATCCCGCAGTACTTCAGGGTGATCCGCGCCGAGACAATCAGGCTCAAAGCAGAGCCCTTCGTTGAGTCGGCCAAGGTGGTCGGGGCGTCCAACGTCCGCATCATGACCCGGCACATCTACCGCAACGCCACCCGGACCCTGCCCCTGATCTTTACCCTCAACGCCTCCGAAGCAATCCTGACCCTGGCAGGTCTGGGCTTCCTGGGCTTCGGCATTGAGCCGAGCTCGGCGGCCGAGTGGGGTTTTGACCTGAACAAGGCACTGGCCGACACCACGTCGGGCATCTGGTGGACCGGCCTGTTCCCCGGTCTCGCCATTGTGTGGACGGTCCTCGGGCTCACGTTGGTGGGCGAAAGCATCAATGACCTGAACGATCCACGGCTCCGCGGCCGGAAACGCGCGGGCGGCGGCAGTTCCCCGGCACCCGTCGACACCGCGGCCATCACCGCAGAAGCGAGGACCCCATGAGCGTCAACATCGACCCGTCGCCGGAACCCACCGGCCAGACAGGCAAACCGGTTCTCGACATCGACCACCTTCAGGTCACTTTCGCCAGCGACGCCGGCGACGTCCAGGCAGTAAAGGACGTCAGCCTCGAAGTCTGGAAAGGCGAAGTGCTGGCCATCGTGGGGGAGTCCGGCTCGGGCAAGACGGTGACGGCCAAAACGATCCTGGGCCTGCTCCCCGAGACCGCAGTAAGCTCGGGCGCTGTAGTGATAAACGGCGCCAACGTCATCAGCCTCAGTCCGGGCAAACTGCGCCAGATCCGCGGACGGGATGTCGCCATGGTCTTCCAGGAGCCTTCCACCGCCCTCAACCCCGTCTTCACGGTGGGATGGCAAATCGCCGAGGGCATCCGCGCCCATGCGGTAAGCGAAGGCGGCAGGCGCGTCTCCAGGAAGGACGCCAAGGAGCGGGCTGTCGAAGCGCTCCGAAAGGTGGGCATTCCCGACCCCGAGCACCGCGTGAACTACTACCCGCACCAGTTTTCCGGCGGTCAGAAGCAGCGTGTGGTCATTGCAGCGGCGTTGGCACTGAATCCCGGCCTGATCGTGGCCGACGAACCCACCACGGCGCTGGACGTCACCGTCCAGGCGGAAATCCTGGAACTCCTCCGCGACCTGCGGGACAAGTACGGCACGTCCATCGTGCTCATCACGCACAATATGGGCGTCGTGGCAGACCTGGCCGACCGGGTAGTGGTGATGTACCAGGGCGACATCGTGGAGGAGGCTTCCGCGAAGAAGCTGTTCGCAGAACCACGGCAGGACTACACCCGCAACCTCCTCGCCGCAGTCCCGCACCTGGGCCGGAATTCGGCGTCGACCGGGCTGACGGAACGGCGCTACCAGGATGAGGAGGTGCTGGTCGCTGCCGACAACCTGGTTATCGAGTATCCGGGACGGCTCGGCACCCCGGCCTTCAAAGCCGTGGACGGGGTCAGCTTCACGCTGTCCAGGGGCGAGGTGTTCGGCCTGGTGGGCGAGTCGGGTTCCGGGAAGACGACCATTGGCCGGGCCATCGCGGGCCTCAACCGGACCACCGGCGGCAGCCTCAAGGTGCTGGGGTACGAGATGCTGAACCTGCGCGAACGCACCTTTAAACCGCTGCGCAAGGACATCGGCTTTGTCTTCCAGGACCCGGCCGCGTCCTTCAACCCGCAGCTGACGATTGGCGAGTGCATCGCCGAGCCCATGCTGATCCATACCCGGCCCAGCGCTGCCCAGGCGCGCCAGCGCGTCGGTGAGCTCCTCGAATCAGTCCAGCTGCCGGCGTCGTACGCGGGACGTTACCCGCACGAGCTCTCCGGCGGCCAGCGGCAGCGGGCTTCGCTGGCGCGGGCACTGAGCCTGAACCCGCGCCTGCTCATCGCGGACGAGCCAACCTCGGCGTTGGACGTTTCGGTGCAGGCCAAGGTTCTTGAACTGTTCCGGGACATCCAGGAGGAGTTCGGCTTTGGCTGCCTGTTCATCAGCCACGACCTCGCGGTGGTGGACATCCTCTCATCGTGGGTAGGCGTGCTGTATAAAGGCAGGCTGGTGGAGCAGGGGATCGGCAGCCAGGTCATGGGCAATCCCCAGCATGACTACACGCGCCGGCTGATCGCCTCCCTGCCCGTGCCCGACCCGGCTGAACAGGCCAAACGGCGGGAAGAGCACAGGGCCCTGCTGGGCATCTGATCCAGGCGGATCTTTCCGGGTATGGAGCGCCGGTGNCCGGCACCGGCGCTTCACACCCGCGGTCATTCCTCCGGCTCCCATAGACTGGAGCCATGACGCAGCACAACCCCAGCTCTCCTGGCTCCGACGATTTCGACCCCTCCGCCAGCTCCCTGGCAGGCCACGTGGACGATTCGGTGATGGCTGAACTGCTGTCCATCCGCTCCAGCATTGACAACATCGATGCCACCCTGGTGTACCTCCTTGCCGAACGTTTCAAGGCCACGCAGAAAGTGGGTTTCCTGAAGGCAACGCACCGCCTTCCCGCCGGCGACCCCGGCCGTGAGGCAGCCCAGATCGCGCGGCTGCGCCGGCTCGCCGAGGACGCCCATCTCGACCCCGCCTTCGCTGAGAAGTTCCTCAACTTCATCATCGGCGAGGTGATCCGCCACCACGAGGCCATCGCGGAGGACCACCAGGCATCCTCGGGGCAGCAGCCGCAGACCTCCGCGCTGGCGTGAGCCGGGAACAGTACCACCGGGGTCCAGGGACGGATCCGGCCGCTTCGTCTGCCGCCGAAGCAGGCCCTTCCACGGCAGCCTCAGCCCAGGAGGTCACCGCAACCGGGCTGGGTCCTTGGCCGGGTGAAGACCCGCTGGAGGCCGCCCGCATCATCCGCGGTGAACTTGGCAGTCCGCACCTGCCGTTCCTCGCCGAACTGCCGGACCGGGGCGTCGGCTCCGATGCTCTTGGACGTACCGCTGTGCTCCTCGAGGAACTGGCGGTAGACGTCCAGCCCTACGGATGGCGGCTCGTCGACCGGCCAGGCAAGGACATGCGCCGTGCAGCGTCGGCGTTGTCCACCGACCTGAATGTTCTCGCCGACGTGGCGGGTGCCGAAGATGTCTCCGCCACGGACCTGAAAGTGCAGTTGGTGGGCCCGCTCAGCCTGGCCGCCGGGATGCACCTGCACAATGGTGAACGGGCCCTGCTGGACCACGGCGCGCGCCGGGACCTGGCCGCCTCGCTCGCCGCCGGCGTGGGTGGCTATCTCCGCCGGGTGGCGGCCGCCGTTCCGGGCACCCGCCTCGTGGTGCAGGTGGACGAGCCTGACGTTGCAGCCGTGTTGGCCGGAACCATTCCCACCGCCAGCGGATACCGCACTCTTCGCGCCGTGGCCACTTCGGAAGCCCGCGAGTCGTGGCGGTTGGTCCTCGAGGCCCTGCGCGCAGCCGGTGCCGCCGAGGTTGTGCTCACTTTCCCCGAGATCGAGGCCCCGATCGAGCTGGCACTGGCCGCCGGCGCCGACGGCGTTGCGCTGCCGCTGAAGGCACTGACGAACCGGCAATGGGAGCAGCTGGCAGGGGCCGTCGAGGCAGGAAAGCAGTTCTGGGCCGGCGCCCTGGACGTTTCGTCCGGAACTCCGTTGCCGAAGGTGGCTGACTGCGTGGAAACCGTGTGGCGCCCCTGGCACCAGCTGGGCCTGCCGGCGTCGCTGCTCGGCGCCATCCGGCTGACGCCCTCAGGCGGACTCGCCGGGCGCACGCCGGCGCAGGCCACCGCCGTCCTGGGCAGGCTCACGCAGGTGGCGGACGGCCTGAACCAGCTGGCGCTGGGCTAGGCGTCACACCCTGTTCTCCCAGCGCTCCGGCTGGGCGTAGCGGGGCAGGTAGCTCTGGGCGGAACTGCCGCCGGTGTATGGGCGCAATCGGTAATCGAAGGCTCCGGCGTAGACCAGCACCAGGCCAATCTGCGGCTGGATGACCTTCACCTGAATACGGTGCCGGCCGTTGCTGCCCTCAGCCGGATCCCACCACTGTTCGGCGTAGGCCTTGGCGTCCAGTGCGGCCGGCAGCGGTATCCGAAGGGGGCCCAGGAAGAGCCGGGACGCCTCCGATACTCCGCGGAGCCGTCCCTCCGCCGTCACGCCCAGATTGAGGTCTGTCACCAGACGCCGGTACCTGCCGACGTAGTCAACCAACTGCGGCGCCCCCTTCCGCGCCGTGACGCTGGTGGTGTCCTGGAAGAGCCGGGTACGCCCGGGAAACCGGATTTCCCGCCGGGCGGTCAGGCTGGAACGGCCGAAAGGATCCTGGTGCGCGTGGTTCTCGATCCGGAACGGGATGTTTTCGCCATACTCAGGGAAGAAAGCCTCCTCGCCTCCGGCGAGCCTCAGCAGCGGGCGCAGCCACCGCTGGCGGCACCCCACGACGTCGAACGTGCCTTCCCCCACGCCGTACTGTCCGGAGCCCGGCACCAGCGAGAAGTACTCCTGGAGCCCGGGCTGCAGCCGGGAGTACGCACTGCCCAGGGCCTGCTGGTAGATCGGGACGTTCATTGGAATGGGCCTCCTGTTGCCTGCGGGCGGCGCTGCTTGCCTCCGGATTCACAATCTACCGGCAGCCTTGAGTCGGATGTACATGTCCGCCAGCCGTGGAGGCAGCTCACGTGGCTCGGCGTCCACCACTTCCACTCCATAGCGGCGCAGCTCGGCGGTAACCGCTGCGCGCTGCAGGAGGGCGCGTTCGGCTGCGGCGGCACGGTACACCCCGGTGGCATCATTGCGTTCCCGCAGCATTGCACCCAGCTGGGGGTCACGGACGGCGGCCACCACCACCACGTGCCCGGTAGCAAGCCGCTCGGCAACCGGAAGCAGCCCTTCCTCCGGTGCGCCGCTGTCCAGCGATGTCAACAGCACTACGAGGGACCGGTGGGCGGATACGGCGCGGACCTGCCCCGGGACCGCGGGCCAGTCCATCTCGATCAGTTCGGCGTCAAGGGGCGCCATGGCCTGGACCAGCCGGCCCAGGATGTTGCCCTGGCCGGCGGAGCGGGCCCGCGCCCTGGTCCTTCGGTCGAAGGCCAGGAAGTCCACCCGGTCGCCGCCGCGCTCGGCCAGGACACCCAGGAGAAGTGCGGCCTCGATCCCGGTGTCAAGGCGCGTTTCGTCGCCGATCCTTGCAGCGGACGTTCGGGACGTATCAAGGACCATCACCACCCGCCGGTCCCGTTCAGGGCGCCAGGTCCGGACCACCACGGCGGAACGACGGGCTGTGGCGCGCCAGTCGATGGAGCGGACGTCGTCGCCGCGGACATAGTCCCGCAGCGAGTCGAACTCTGTGCCGGCACCGCGGATCTGCACTGCCGCCTTCCCGTCGAGTTCACGCAGCTTCCGCAGTTTCGAGGGCAAATGCCGCCGCGACCGGAACGGCGGAAGCACCCGCACCGAGCCTTGGCACGGGATGGTCCGCTGGCGGGCCGCCAGGCCCAGCGGGCCGAAGGAGCGAAGGGTCACGTGCGGTGTTTTGAGGTCGCCGCGGCGGGTGGGCCGGAGCCGCACCGTAAACCGCCTGCCTTCGCCGGCGGGGACGGTGATGTCCTGAACGGGATCCTGTGCGCCGGCAGAGGGCTGCCAGCCGTCACGGAAAGACCCCCGCAGCATCCTGCGTCCGCCGTTGCGGATGGTCAGCACGGCATCCGCCGCATTGTTGAGCGTTACGTTCTCGGGCTCCGCCCGCACCACACCGACCTGTCGAAGGGACGCGGCGAACACCAGCTCGGCGACCAGCAGCGCAGTGAGCAGGGCGGCCGTGGCCAGCATGGTCAGCCATCCCGGGAACAGCAGCACGGGCACCAGGCCCAGCAGCACCAGGGCCACGAAGCGCCCCGAGATGGCCATCAGCGCGGAACGGGGACGGAGGCGAGGATGCTGCCCAGGACGTCGTCCACCCGGACTCCATCCATTTGCGCTTCGGGCTGCAACGCCACCCGGTGCCGCAGGCAGGGCAGCGCCAGCGCCTTGACGTCGTCGGGGGTCACGAATGGACGGTCGGAGAGCCACGCCCAGGCCCGTGACGTGTTGAGCAGGGCGGTGGCGCCGCGGGGCGAGACGCCGAGCTGGAAGGAAGGGGCCGCCCGGGTGGCGCGCACCAGGTCAACAATGTAGCCGATGATTTCCGGTTCCACTGCCACACGGGTCACAGCATCACGTGCCCGTTCCAGGTCCTGCGACCCGGCCACTGCCCGGACACCCGCTGCCGACAGGTCGCGGGGATCGAACCCGGCGGCGTGGCGGCGGATGACTTCTATTTCTTCCCCGCGTGCCGGCAGCGGCATGGTGAGCTTGAGCAGGAAGCGGTCCAGCTGCGCTTCGGGCAGGGGATAGGTCCCCTCATACTCCACCGGATTCTGGGTGGCTGCCACCAGGAAGGGCGCGGGCAGCCGCCGGGACACGCCATCAACGGACACCTGGCGCTCCTCCATGGCCTCGAGGAGCGATGCCTGCGTCTTTGGCGGGGTCCGGTTGATCTCATCGGCCAACAGCAGGTTGGTGAAGACAGGCCCCTCCCGGAAGCTGAATTCGGAGGTGCGCGAGTCGTACACCAGCGAACCGGTGACGTCGCCCGGCATGAGGTCGGGCGTGAACTGCACCCGTTTGGTTTCCAGGCTCAACGCCGCGGACAGTGCGCGGACCAGCAGGGTCTTGGCTACGCCGGGCACTCCCTCGAGCAGGACGTGCCCCTGCGAGAGCAGGGCAATCAGGAGGCCGGTGACGGTGGCGTCCTGTCCCACCACTGCCTTGGCCACTTCCCGCCGGACAGCAAGGAGCGCCTGCCGCGCGCCGTCGTCGAGAGGGCCCTTGGGGTCTACCGAATTCAGGACCCCCGGGCCCCTGCCTTGTTCACTCATCGGGTCATGACCTCTTTCTCCAGTTTGTCGATGGCCTGGGACCAGGCCACCAACGCTGCTTCTGACGTGGGATGTTCGTTGATAATCACCCGGACCTCCCTGGGGTCCCTGCCCAGCAACCGGGCGGCCGCGGTAATGGTGTCCTCCGAGCTGGCGCCGGTGCCGAGCCGGAGTTTGCCGGCGAGCCGCACCAGCAGGCCGGCCCGCAGATTGTCCCTTGCCTGGCTGATGGCCCGGGAGTCCTGGTAGAGCCGGGCGCGTCCTTCCGCGGTTTCCACCGCCTTGACCACCACCGGCAACGGCTCGAAAACCAGCGGCCCGTGACGGCGGCCGCGCCACACGACTGCCGCCAGCGCCACCACCAACAGCCAGGGCCCCAGGAAGCGGGCCCAGGCGGGGGCGAGGTCGTCAAGGGTTTTCCCGGGCCCATTGACCGTGACGTCCTGAAGCGAGGGGAGGTACCAAACGAGGTCCTTCGAGGTTCCCAGCATCCTGGTTGCGAGGGCTGCGTTGCCCAGTTCGTCCAGCCCGCCGTTGCTGAGGATCGTCGTGCTGCCCAGCACCGCCAAACGACCGCCGTTGCTGACGGCAAGCATCCCGGCGGTCCCTGCCGCCCGGAAGCAGGTGGTGCCGCCGTCGTACACGAACGCTCCTTCTCCGCTGACTTGGCCGGCGGCTTCCGCATCCGGCAGGGCGCATCCGGCTTCCAGGACGGGATGCGCATCGGGAACCACGCCCGCCTGGCGGATGCCGCCGTCAAGTGCTGCGAGGGTCTCCATCCTGGGGGAGACCACCACAACGCGTTCGGCCGCTGCCAGCAGGCTTGCCAACTGCGGTTCAGCCAGGATGCCGTTCCGGTCGTAGAGGAGGAGGGTGGGGGAGTCACTGGAGCGAAGGTCATCCAATGCCGCGTCGAAGCGTTCCGGCGCCTGGACGGAAACCCCATGCCGGCCCAGGATTTCGGCCAGTGCCCTGGCTCCTTCCGGTCCGGCATTGTGGATTGAGAGGGGAACGGTGTCGCCCTTGGGAGCAAGTTGGGTACCGATGACCAGTGCCAGCGCGGCGGCCACCACCACTGCCGCTGCGGCCGCGCCGCGGTGCAGGTTCAACCAGCCCAGGATGGCTGCGGCCAGCGTTCTGCCGGGGCCCGGCGCTCGTCCAACCCCGGTGGCTCCGTGATGTTCAGCGACTGCGCGCCCGCCGGCCGTCATGGGAGCAGCACCGCGCTGTCGGCAGGGGCGGGCTTTGCCTCCTCCAGCGCCGTATCAAGGTCCACCATTTCCCGGTAGCCGGCGCTGCCTGCTGCCTTGTTCCCGTAGCGGATGGCATCAAAGGTGGCCGCTGCGCCTGCCAGGCGCGGAGCCTGGGCGCTGAAGTGCAGGGACAATGCCTTGGCCGCTTCGTCCGCCGTCCGGCCCGGCTGGGGATCAAGGATGGCGCGGTCCTCTGCGCTGCGGACAATGGCACGGAAACGTTCGACGACGGCGTGCCCCCACTTTCCGGCCGCAGCCGCCGCTTCCGCGCGGCTGCGGTAGTCGGCGGCGCCGAGGGTGGGCTCGTGCTCGAAGACCTCCCGGGCCTGGCGGCGGCGGGCGTTCAGCCGGGGTCGGGCGAGGATGACTGCGGCGGCGATGATCACCGCAATCACGAGGGCGATGACCGGGCTGGGCACAGGTGCGGCGTCGCCGCTGGGGCCATCCAAGGATTGCAGCCAGTCCAGGAAGTTACGCCAGAGGGTGGCAAGCCAGGAGGGGGCATTCTCGCGGTATTCGGGTTTGGCAAGCTCCTCCGCCGCCCAGCGCCGGGCTTCCCCGGCGCCGGGAAGCAGCGGAGGCTCAGCGGCCATAGGGCGATGCCCCCGGGCCGGGTCCGTATCCAGGGTAGGGCAGCGTACCGCCCGGGCGGAGGCCGCGGCCCGGGATGCCATCAGGGTCGGAACCGGTTTCGAGCTGTCGCAGCAGCGCGATATCCAGTCCGTCCTGGCGCATCCTGAGGTCCATGTAGAGCAGTGCCATAACGGAGGTCTGGAAGGCGTAGCCCACCGCGCCCACCAATGCCCCGAGCACCGCTTTGATGATGCCGGTAGCCACGGCGAGGGAAGCCTGTTGTCCACTGCCGCCGTGGGGAGAGATAACGCCTGACAGGACGGCGGGCAGCATGCCCGCCGGGATCAGCACCACTTGGGTAGCGACGGCCACCAGGATCCCCACCACCAGGGCGATGCCGAGGATCCGCCACCAGTTGGCCCGGGTCAGCTCCCACGAGCGCCTCAGCCCGGCGAGGGCTCCGAGTTCTTCGATGACGACGGCGGCAGGTGCCACCATGAACTTGACCGCCACCCAGGCGAATCCGGCGCCGAAGCCCAGCATCAGGGGGATGGACAGCAGGGCGGCTGTCCCGCGGACGCTGGAGAACAGGAGCACGACCAACGCGACGAAGAGCACCACCGCGGCCAGGGCAGCCGCCACCAACAGTGCCGCCAGCCTGAGCAGCGCACCGATCCTTGGGCGTACCAGCGACAGCATCCGCCGGAAGCCGGTGGGACGGTTCAGGACCGAGCGGGCAACGGGTACCACCATGGCGCCTTGGAGGACAGCAGAAACAAAGACGGAGAGGATGGATACCACGACGGCCACTGCCGTCAGACCCATCCCCGCGGCCGCGATGTCGGCGCGGCTGGCCCGTGCCGCCCAGGCTTCGATGGAGCCGGCCGACGTTGCTGTCATTCCTGCAAACACTGCTGCGAGAATCGCCGACAGGGACTGGGCCAGGAGGCCGGCGCCGAGCATGGCCTTGGCGTTGCGCCTGATTGCCTGGAACGAGCCGTCCAGGACCTCGCCGAACATCAGGGGCCGCAAGGGGATGATGCCCGGCTTGGGAGGCGCTGCGTAGCGGGGGTTCCCAAATTGTCCCGGGCCCCGGAACCCTTGTTCGCCGTACGCCTGGCCGCCGAAGGCCGGGCCGGCAAAAGTAAATGGACCGGGGTATGGGGCTCCGGGGGACTGGCTGCCAGGGTACTGGGGTCCCGGGTATTGGGGTCCGGGGTATTGTGCGCCGGGATCTCCAGGGTTCCCGTTTCCACCCTGCCCGGGCATCTGCTGCCACTGTGATGCCTGCGGCGGCCGCCGTTCCCACGAGGCCGCCTGGTCCCAGGAAGTTTGCTGTTGCCAAGTGGGTCCCTGTGGCCAGGAATCGGAAGGCGCTCCTGACGGCGAAGCCCACGGCTGCTCCGGTGATGGCACCTGGCCGTGCGTACCCCCATCGGCCGGGCCGCCGTCGTCCTGCCCGTTGCCCGGCCGCCCCTGCAAGGGCTCACCGGGCCCCGGCTCCTGTGCTGACACTGATTCCTCCCCCCCATAGCAGTCCGCCTGCCCCGGGGCGCCCGTAAAAAGGCGGGCAGCGGCAGAGCAGCGCATGAGCCCAAGACTATAGTTCCGTCGCCGGACGGCCTAGTGCCCCGCCATGCCGGAGGCCGTTCAACAGGACAAACGCATCCCGATAAGGGAATATATAGCTATGAAGGCACGCATTCTGGTGGTAGATGATGATGAAGCGCTGGCCGAGATGATTGGGATTGTCCTCCGTAATGACGGCTTCGAGCCGGTCTTCTGCGCCGACGGCGCCCAGGCCCTCGACGTTTTCCGGTCATCACGGCCGGACCTTGTCCTGCTCGACCTCATGCTTCCAGGGATGGACGGCATCGAAGTATGCCGCCAGATCCGCGGCGAATCCGACGTTCCCATTGTCATGCTGACCGCCAAATCGGACACCTCCGACGTCGTCCGCGGCCTGGAATCCGGCGCCGACGACTACGTGCCGAAACCCTTCAAGCCTGCCGAACTCGTGGCCCGCGTCCGGGCCCGGCTTCGTCCCGGTGACCAGAAGGCCCCCGAAACCCTCCGGATCGCTGACATCACCATCGACGTCGCCGGCCATACGGTCAGCAGGGGCAATGAGCGGATTTCCCTGACGCCGCTGGAATTCGACCTCCTGGTGGCGCTGGCCCGGAAACCATGGCAGGTCTTCACGCGTGAACTGCTCCTGGAACAGGTCTGGGGCTACCGGCACGCCGCTGACACCCGGCTGGTCAACGTCCATGTCCAGCGACTGCGGTCCAAGATCGAGCAGGACCCGGAAGCCCCGGAAGTTGTATTGACGGTGCGTGGTGTCGGCTATAAAGCAGGGGTCTGACCCCGCCGCGCAGGACGGGGAACCGGACCAGCGCGGCACCACGCCCCTCCTGCCCGCGGACGCCGGAGCTAAGCAGGACGGAAGCGTCAGCAACGGCTCCGGAGACAACGGAGCCGGACCGGAGACCGTTCCCGCTCCCGGCCTCCGCTACGTGGCTTTCCGGGCACGCATCTGGCAGCGGCGCGGCCTGATCGTTGCACTGCGCGTCGCCAGGCTGGTCCGGACCGGCGTCAGCCGTTTTCTCCCCGGACTGAAATACCTCGGCCGTGCCCTGCAAAAGCGCTGGCGGCGATCCCTTCAGTTCCGGACCGTCCTCACCACCCTGTTGTTGGCCGTGACCTCGTTTGCCGTGGTGGGCGCATACCTGTCCAACCAGATCGCCAACAACCTGTTCCAGGAGCGGCTGACACAGGCGGAGTCGGAGACCCGGTACAACGTCAAGCAGGTGCAGGACACGTTCGACGGCGCCCAGGTCACCGACCAGTCCAGCGTCATCACCCTGGTCTCGGACACACTCAGCGCCGTGGAAGGCCGTGGCTCCGTGATCCAGAGGCGCTATGTCTTTGAGGCCATGCCCAACCAGACAAAGCCCCGCAACCGCTGGGTCGAGTCACGTGCCTCCGACCAGCTGACCGTCAGCGTCATCCCACCTGACCTGCGGAAGGCCGTGCAGGAGTCGGGCAAGGACCAGTACTGGGCGTCCACCGTGATACCTGTGGGCACCGAGGACCGGCCCGGAATCGCCGTGGGCAACAAGGTGACCTTCAACGGCACGGTCTATGAGCTCTATCTGATCTACGACCTCAACACCGCGCAGCAGACGCTCAACGAAATCCAAAGCGTGCTTTGGGCGGGCGGCGCCGTCCTGGTCCTCCTGATCGGCGCCGTGGCCTGGTATGTCACCCGCAACGTGGTCAGCCCGGTCAGCCACGCGGCGATGGTCTCGGAGAAACTGGCTGCCGGGCAGCTGCAGGAAAGGATGGTGGTCAAGGGAGAGGACGAGGTTGCCCGGCTCGGAGCATCCTTCAACCACATGGCCGCCAGCCTGCAGGAGCAGATCACCCAGCTGGCCACCCTCTCCCAGATGCAGCAGCGCTTTGTCTCCGACGTCTCCCACGAACTGCGGACGCCCCTCACCACCGTGCGCATGGCGGCCGAGGTCCTCTATGACGCCCGCGATGACTTCGACCCCATCAACAAGAGATCAGCTGAACTGCTGTACAACCAGGTGGAGCGCTTCCAGTCCCTCCTGTCTGACCTGCTCGAAATCAGCCGCTTCGATGCCGGCGTGGCCGTGCTCGACGCCGAACCAGAGGACCTGCTCCAGGTAATCGCCCACGTCATCGAAGGCGCTGCGCCGGTAGCCGCCGAATACGGCTCAGAGATCATTTTCACGCCTCCCCAGGGCGCCCTGGTGGTGGAAATGGACGCGCGGCGGATCGACCGGATCCTGCGGAACCTTATCCTGAACGCCGTGGAGCACGGTGAGGGCAAGCCCGTGACCGTGTCGGTTGCAGCCAACGAAACCGCCGTGGCTGTCGCCGTGCGGGACCATGGCATCGGAATGGACCCGGCCCAGGCTGCCCGGGTCTTCGACCGGTTCTGGCGCGCCGACCCCGCCCGTGCGCGCACTACGGGAGGCAGCGGCCTGGGACTCTCCATCGCCATGGAGGACACCAAGCTGCATCACGGCTGGCTCCAGGCCTGGGGGAGGAAGGGCGACGGTGCCAACTTCCGCCTGACACTTCCCCTGCGCCAGGACGCGGTGATCACGGAGTCACCCGTTCAGCTCGAACCCAAGGACGTCACCAACCCAGGCGCACCGGGAAGCGTCCCGGGGGAACAGGACTACAAGAACATGCTGGTGCTGCAGACGGGTGGGGCCAGGCCCGTCCCGCCACGTGCCCCCGAGGAGACATCATGAGGCCTGCAAACCGGCGGGCACAGTATCCCGCGGCGCTGCTTGCCCTGCTGATCGTTTTCCTGGCAGGCTGTGCCCGGATTCCCACGTCCGGGCCGGTGGGAAAGAGCAGCGAGAGCAGCGCCGGTAACGTCAGTGCGCCTGTGTTCCTTCCGGCAGCACCACAGCCGGGTGCGTCGCCCGAGACCATTATCGACTACTTCTACCGGGCAGGCAGCGGCTACGAGGACGATTACGCGGTGGCCCGCCAGTACTTGACCCAGGCTTCGGCCGTCTCCTGGAAACCCGATAAACGGGCACTGGTGTACCGGGAAGCGCGGGTTGTGCCCACCGGCGACGAAAACGTCTTCAACTATGAGCTTGATGTTTCCTACACGGTGGACGCAGACGGCATCGCCACGCAGTCGCCGCCGGGCACCGTGGAACGCATTCCCGTGACGGTGACCCAGGTGGACGGCGAGTGGCGGATCTCCGGAATCCCTGACGGAACGGCCATCGCCGAGGAAACGTTCAAGGTGATTTACGGGGCCTACCCGATCTACTTCTACGACCCCACCTTTACCTACGCCATCCCGGACGTGCGCTGGTTCCTGAAGAACAAGACCGTCAAAGCAATGACCAGCGCCCTGCTGGCCGGACCTGCGCCCTACCTGCGCGGCGCCGTCGCCAGCGCCTTCCCCTCAGGGATCAAGCTGGCCCGCGAGTCCGTGCCCGTAGTGTCCGGCGCCGCACAGGTGGATCTGTCGGCCAAGGAACTGACCGAAACGTCGGCAGAGGACCGCCTTCGGATGCAGATGCAGCTGACTCTGACGTTCCGGAGCCAGCCCGACGTGGTCAATGTCGAGTTGCGCGCCAACCAGGACCTGGTCCGGGTGGAGGACAACGGCTCCGTCCTGCCACCGGTGCTCGACAAGACGGTCCCTTCGCGCCAGATCGCCGTCAGCGGCAACGAATTGGTGCGCTACGAAAACAACCGGGTCTCGCCCTTGCCGGACATGCAGCCGGTATCCGCGCTCAATCCGCGCTACCCGGCGGAGTCGCCGGTCTCGCAGACAGCGGCCTTCCTCAACGACGGCCGCACCACCTTGTACAGCATCACTCCGGGGCAGCCTGCCCGCGCCCTGACCACGCGAAGCACCCTCAGCCGGCCATCCTTCAGCGTTAACGACTGGGTGTGGACGGCCGGGCCGGGTGCCACCGGGGCTACCGAAGTCGTGGCGTTCCGCCCGACAGGGGTGGCGGAAGGAGCAACGGTCCCGTCGGTAACCCTGGCGCCCCCGTGGCTTGCCGGCCGCGCCGTCAAGGAACTGCGGATCTCACGCGACGGCGTTCGTGCCCTGGTCATTTCCGAGCAGAACGGAAAAACCAAGGTGCAGGTGAGCGGCGTTATCCGTGCCGGCGACGGCACGCCCCGCGAACTGACCGCACCCATCACCCTGGTGGCCGACGGCGATCCGGACCAGGGCGTCTGGGTGAACGGCACCACCGTCGCCGCCATGAAGGGGGCACCCGGTTCGAATGTCACGCCCGAACTGCTGTCCCTCACCTCCGGACAGCCCCAACAACTGGCTCCGTGGCCGGGCCTGGTGTCCATCAGCGCCGGCAATGGTGCCGATGACATCTACGTCCAGTCCGGGGAAGGGATCTTCCAGCGGCTCGGCAACGGCTGGTCCCCCCAAATCAAGGGTCCCGTGGACCCTGCATTCCCCGGCTGACACCAAGGTCAGGCGCGCCCAGCGGCGGTGCATGACCCAGGGGGCGTGTTGACGCGGCTTTTCCACATAGGGACGCCGTGACTCTGGAATGCCGGACCCCGGCGGGCACAGTGGGACTATGAACAGTGCACTCCACGGAACACATCCGCGGAAACCTCTGGGGACGCCCCCGCGAACCCGGGGTCTGGACCCGGACCTGCAGCCGCCCCCGCCGTGGGCAGCACTGCACCGGGGTGAACACGATGCTGCCATCCTTCGACTCGTCGATTGGCTCACGGGTGCAGCAGGAGATCTCCTGGCATTGGCGGTTCCCGTGGACTGTGTGTGCTGCGGCGCGGAAGACCGGACTTTGTGCCCGTCCTGCGCCGGCAGGGTACGTGACTTGACCGGCCGGCCGTTCCGCGCTGAGGGCGGCGCCCCTGCCTTGATGGACATCGCCGGTACGCCTCTGCTGCCCGTGGTTGCCGCCGGCGTGTACCGGGACGAGCTTGCCCAGGCCCTGCTGTCCTTCAAACGGCACGGCCAGTACCAGCTCGGCAGATGCCTTGGCAAGGCACTGGCCGGAGCCCTCAGGGCCGCCGCCCCGTGCGACGAGGAACTGCTGCTGGTCCCGGTGCCCACCAGCACCGGCGGGTATCTCAAGCGGGGGTTCAGTCCCGTCCATCTGCTCCTCAGGGAAGCGGCACGGCAGCATCCTGGCCTCCACGTAGCTGATGTCCTGGGCAAGGCGCCGGGGCGGTACCGCCTGTTCGCCGGCGGGAACACCGGTCAGGCCCGGCAGCGGGCGCCGGCGGGGCAAAAAGGCCTGGGGAGGGGAGCCCGCGCCCAGCGCGTCCGGGGGTCCATGCGCATCAGGCGAGGCGCCCGGTCAAAGGCCGTAGGACGGCCCTGCCTCATCGTCGACGACGTCCTCACCACAGGTTCCACCCTCGCCGAAGCAGCCCGCGCACTCCATCATGCGGGGGCCCGGGTGAGGGGCGCCGTCGTGCTTGCTGCGACACGCCCGCCGGACGCACAGGACCAGGCACCAGCGCCCGCCAGGCCGCAGAGAACAGCGCATGACTTAGAAAAAAATAAACCGGGAAAGGATGAATAACGGGTGGCTATGAACTAACGTCGGTGGTGGGTACCAAGAACAGAATGTACCTTTCGATGGCGGCTCGGAGAGGGGCTCGACTGTCAAGCCAGCCCGGCCCAAGGAAGCGCCGCCGTCGTGTCACCGAAGTCATTTGGAGGGCACCATGGAGTTTATGATCAGCGGACGAAATCTGACTGTTTCAGACCGGTTCCGCGAATATGCCGGGGAAAAAATCGCAAAGATCGAATCGCTGGGCGACAAGGTCCAGAGGGTCGACGCGAAAGTTTCCAAGGAGACCAATGCCCGGCAAACCGGCGACCAGCTGACCGTCGAAGTGACAGTACTGGGCCGTGGGCCCGTGATTCGTGCCGAAGCCAGTGCCGCAGACAAATTTGCCGCCTTTGACCTCGCCTACAACAAACTGCTTGAGCGGCTCCGCCGGGCCAAGGACCGCAAGAAGGTCCACCACGGCCGCCACACCCCCAAGGCCGTCCGCGAAGCAACAGCGTCGCTTGAGCCCGCCAGCGCCCACGAACCGCTGTACCTTGAAGCGAACCACCGGGACGAAACTGCGCAGGCCCCCAAAGACACATCCCCTTACGACGTCGAAAACGACATTCCCGCCGGTAACTCCCCGGTCCTTATCCGGCGCAAGGTCTTTCCTGCGGCCTCACTTTCCCTCGACGACGCCGTGGACAACATGGAGCTCGTCGGCCACGACTTCTACCTCTTCGTGGACAAAGCGACCAACACGCCCTCCGTCGTGTACCGCCGGCGCGGCTGGACCTATGGAGTGATCACCCTCGACCACGAATGCGAGCCCGGTGACACCGTCATTGAGGAGAAGGTCCTTGCCTACCGCTCGGACGACGCCGCCGCCAACGCTTAGGGTGGACTTCACCACCGCCAGAGAGGACTGAATTGTCGGCAACGCTGAGCCTTGACCAGGCACGGCGGATCGCGCTGGCAGCGCAGGGACTTCACAAAGGACGGCCCACCGGCCCCGTGACAGCACGGGCGGTGGGCCGGACTTTTGCCCGTCTGCAGCTCGTCCAGATCGACTCCGTGAATGTCCTGGTCCGCAGCCACTTCCTGCCCTTCTATTCACGCCTTGGAAACTACGACCGGGACATCCTGCAGCGCATGGCGGGCAGCCACCCACGCCGCATGCTCGAATACTGGGCGCACGAAGCAAGCTACATCCGGCCGGAGCATTACCAGGACCTCCTGTTATGGCAGAAGCGGTCCTGGGTGGGTGCGTCCCGGCTGGACCCCGTGCTGCGCAGCGAGGTGGAGGGCAAAATCCTGGAGGTCCTTGCCCGGTCCAGGCCCATGACCGCCTCTGAGCTGACCAACCGCATCGGGCACGTCGAGGAAAGGCAGACTGACAACTGGGGGTGGAACTGGAACGCTGTCAAGCGGGTTCTGGAGCACCTCTTCGAAGCGGGCCTCGTATCGGCGGCTTCACGGACCGGGCAGTTCGAACGCAGGTACACACTGACCGCCAAAGTCCTCCCGCCCGCGCTTGTCCCGACAGCGGACGTGGACCCGGCAGCTGCGCTCCGGCGACTGACCGACGCTGCGGCCCAGGCCCACGGAATCGGCACCATCCGCTGCTTCGCCGACTATTTCCGCGCGCCCGTCAAAGCAACCACACAAGCTGTCGAGCACCTGGTGGAGCAAGGCAGGCTGGAACCGGTCAACGTGGCGGGCTGGGGGCGGCCCGTCTTCCGGCATGTCGAGTCAGCGCTGCCGCGGCAGGCCACCGGCCGTGCACTCCTGAGCCCCTTCGATTCCCTGGTCTTTGAGCGCCGGCGGCTGTTGGAACTGTTCGGCTTCCATTACCGCATCGAGATCTACACGCCTGAGGCCAAGCGGCGCTACGGCTACTACGTCCTGCCTTTCCTGCTGCGTGACCGCATCGTGGCCAGGGTGGACCTCAAAGCGGACCGGACTGGCAGCCGGCTGCTGGTCAGATCCGCCTTTGCTGAGCCGGACGCGCCGGCGGACACCGCCGTCGAACTCGCTGCAGAGCTGGCCCTGATGGCGCAATGGCTTGGCCTGCCCGACGTGCAGGTAGGGCCCGCAGGGGACTTGTCCGCGGGGCTGGCGAAGGAACTCCTGCGCCTCTAGGGCGTATCGCTCTCAGGGAAAAGGGGCACCGCCAAGGTGTCTCTCCCGTAGACTGAACACGCCAGAATTCGGCGGCATCAAACTGGGAGCAACTTCACGTGGCATCACTTATCGAAAAAATCCTCCGTACGGGTGACAAGAAGACACTCCGGCAACTGCGGAACTATGCCGATTCCATCAATGCCCTTGAAGACTCATTTAAGACCTTTACCGACGCTGAGCTCCGTGAGGAGACGGACCGCCTCCGGGAACGCCACCGGGACGGTGAGAAGCTGGACGACCTGCTTCCCGAGGCGTTTGCCGCCGTCCGGGAAGCGTCGTCCCGTACGTTGGGGCTGCGCCACTTCGACGTCCAGCTGATGGGCGGCGCTGCCCTGCACCTTGGCAATATCGCTGAAATGAAAACCGGTGAGGGCAAGACCCTGGTGGCGACTGCTCCCGCCTACCTCAATGCCCTGACCGGCAAAGGTGTCCACGTTGTCACGGTCAACGACTACCTCGCCGAATACCAGTCCGAACTTATGGGCCGGGTCTACCGCTTCCTTGGCCTTACCAGCGGCGTCATCCTCGCCAACCAGGATCCGGCCGTCCGCCGCCAGCAGTATGCTGCCGACATCACCTACGGAACCAACAACGAATTCGGGTTCGACTACCTGCGCGACAACATGGCCTGGGACAGGACTGAACTGGTCCAGCGCGGCCACAACTTCGCCATCGTCGACGAAGTGGACTCCATCCTCATCGATGAAGCCCGGACGCCGCTGATTATCTCGGGCCCGGCGCAAGGGGACACCAACCGCTGGTACAGCGAGTTCGCCAAGGTAGTCCTGCGGCTGGAATCCGGCAAGGATTACGAAGTCGACGAGAAGAAGCGCACCGTCGGCGTCCTGGAGACCGGCATCGAAAAGGTCGAGGACTACCTGGGCATCTCCAACCTTTATGAGTCCGCCAACACCCCCCTGATTGGGTTCCTGAACAATGCCATCAAGGCCAAGGAACTGTTCAAGCGGGACAAGGACTACGTCATCCTGGACGGTGAAGTGCTGATCGTCGATGAGCACACCGGCCGCATCCTGGCAGGCCGGCGCTACAACGAGGGCATGCACCAGGCGATCGAGGCCAAGGAAGGCGTCGAGATCAAAGCGGAGAACCAGACCCTGGCCACCGTCACACTGCAGAACTACTTCCGCATGTACAGCAAGCTTTCCGGCATGACGGGCACCGCCGAGACTGAGGCGGCCGAGTTCATGAGCACGTACAAGCTTGGGGTTGTGGCCATCCCCACGAACCGCGACATGCAGCGCATCGACCAGCCGGACCTCGTGTTCAAGAACGAGGTCGTGAAGTTCGACGCCGTCGTGCGGGACATCGCCGAACGGCACGAAAAGGGCCAGCCCGTCCTCGTGGGCACCACCAGCGTCGAGAAGAGTGAGTACCTCTCCAAGCTCCTCGCAAAGGAAGGCGTCCGCCACGAGGTCCTGAACGCCAAGAACCATGCCCGTGAAGCTGCCATCGTTGCCCAGGCGGGCCGGAAGGGCGCGGTCACCGTAGCCACTAACATGGCTGGGCGCGGCACCGACATCATGCTGGGCGGCAATGCCGAGTTCACAGCAGTGGCAGAACTCGCCACGCGCGGGCTTGACCCGGAGGAGAACTCCGAAGAGTACGAAGCCGCCTGGCCAGCCGCGTTCGAAGCAGCCAAGCAGGCCGTGAAGGACGAACACGAGGAAGTCCTGGACCTCGGAGGCCTCTACGTGCTGGGCACCGAGCGCCACGAATCCCGGCGTATCGACAACCAGCTTCGTGGCCGTTCCGGCCGCCAGGGCGACCCCGGCGAATCGCGGTTCTACCTCTCCCTCACCGATGACCTCATGCGGCTCTTCAATTCCGGGGCTGCCGAACGGCTGATGAACAGTTCCGTCCCGGACGACGTCGCGCTCGAGTCCAAGCTCGTGTCGCGTGCCATCGCCTCCGCCCAGGGACAGGTGGAAGGCCGCAACGCAGAGCAGCGCAAGAACGTCCTGAAATACGACGACGTCCTCAACCGCCAGCGCGAAGCGATTTACAGCGACCGCCGCCGCATCCTCGAGGGCGATGACCTGCACGAGAAGGTCCAGTTCTTCGTGGAGGACACCATCACCGCCCTCATCGACGCCGCAACCGCAGAAGGCAACGGCGACGACTGGGACTTCCACCAGCTGTGGGCGAATTTGAAGACTCTCTACCCGGTCAGCCTGACAGCCGAAGAGATCATCGAGGAAGCCGGCGGGAAGTCCCGGGTGACGGTCGAGATGCTCAAGGAGGAGATCCTCTCGGATGCCCGCCTGGTGTACCAGGCCCGTGAGGAAACCATTGGCTCCGAAAGTATGCGCGAACTCGAACGCCGTGTGGTGCTTTCGGTTATCGGCCGCAAATGGCAGGAACACCTCTACGAGATGGACTACCTCAAGGAAGGCATCGGCCTGCGCGCCATGGCGCAGCGCGATCCGCTGGTGGAGTACCAGCGTGAAGGCTTCGCCATGTTCCAGAGCATGATGGAGGCCATCCGCGAGGAGAGTGTTGGGTTCCTCTTCAACCTTGAAGTGGAAGTAACTCCTGCCCAGGACGTCGTCGTCCAGGACGCTTCCGGTGGCCACACCGAGCATGTCGATCCGCAGGTTCACGCCGCCGGTCTGGAAGCGCCGGAGAAGCCGGCCCAGCTGCAGTACACCGCCCCCAGTGAGAGCGGTGGAACCCAGACCCGGGTGGAAACCCGCCAGGGGGCCGGCCGTTCAGGAAACCCCGCCAAGGCAGCTGCACAGGACGCAGCGAAGCGGACCGGCAAGAAAAAGAAGCGCTAGCAGGACGCCGGTAAGTTACCGGCAACAGCAGGCAGGGCAGGGACGGTATCGTCCCTGCCCTGCCTGCTTCCCTCTGCAGCCGTGCACACCACCGGTGGCTCAGCCAATGACGAGTTCAACGATCCGCCAGACTTGCTTGCTGCGCTCAAGCCGGACAGCGACGGCGCGGGCACGGACATCATCCACCACCACGGCACTGGCTTCGTAGATTCCGTCAGCCACCTCGCAGACCCGTACGCACCGGACTGTTGAATTCCGGTGGAGCCGGGCCAGGGCAGGATTGCCGGTCCTGGTAAGTTCGCGCCTGATCAGTGCCGCCCGGTGCTGCAGCGCTGCCAGGCAGCGCGGGTCCAGCCGGCGCGCCAACTGGTGGACAGGACGGATTCCGGCCAGGACCTCCATGGAGGCCTGAACCGTGCCGCGCGTGATGGCGCGGACTTCAGCGGCCTCGCTGACGGGCCGCAGCGGCGCCAGCACGGTCCCGGCCGACTGATCTGGCGGCTTCGGTGCTGTGGACGCAGTTGCCTTGCTTCCGATGCTCCTCCCGCCATCCCTGGTGTCGGCGGCCAGCCCCCGGCCGGCCCGTGCAGGTGTCACTGCGGTCATGGTGTTCCCCTTGGTTGATTGGCTGTGTTGAGCTGGCTGGCGTTTTCGTCTGGTTGGTTCGGCCGGCTGTGGGTGGACGTGCCGGAGTTCTTAGCGGTAGGGAGCTGTGGGTGCCTGGAGGACCTGGCCGGGCAACAGGACATCGGGACTTCCGCCGATCTGCGCACGGTTGGCGGCGTACCATCGGGGCCATTCGAGAGCGATGTCCACATCCGACGCTTCGGGGCCCAGGTAGTTCGCCACGATGTCCCACAGCGTGTCGCCGGCGAGAACTGCGACTTCCCCTGAGCTGCCGCCCGGGCCGGCAACGCCGGTATCCGGGAGGGTCCTGGTTTGGGGTGCGACCAGCAGACCGGGCTCAACCACCTGGACAGCAGGCTGCCATCCAGGGTCAAGCGTGGAGGCCTGTTGTGGGCCGGCGCCTGTTCCTGCCGGTTCCGGGTCCGGTTCTTCCCAGCTTGCTGATGGTTTCCACTCCGGGACGAACTGTGGCTGGCCATTGCTGCCCGCGGACATGCCGCGTCCGCCGTACCCGGCTCCATCCGGGCTTTCCGCAGGGATTGACGGCGAGGATGACCGTGCCTGGGTGGGCGTCCATTCGGGCGTCGGTGGAACCGGTGCCGCATGTGCCGCAACACCCGTGACGAGTTGGAGCGACAGGACGGCAACCACGGCCCGCTGCATGAAGGCGGGGGAGAGCTTGCGTGCGGCCGCGGCAGCGCCGTGCTCCCCCAGATGTTCCAGCAGGACTGCTGCTCCGGCGCCCAGGATCGAGATGGTCCACCACAGCAGCAGGGCAAGGCCTGCGGCCGCTGATGCTGCTGCCAGGAGGACATCGGTTGACGCCTCGTGGTGATGTGCCGCGGATACCTTCCAATGTGTGAGAAGGCCCGCCCCGAGGAGGCAAAGCAGAATGCCCAGTGCCAGCACTGCCAGGGCCATGGCTGCATCGAACCATCTTCCGCCAACGAAACCTGCCATTTTTCCTCTTTCGATGCATTTTGATGCAGTTTGCTGCTGTTTGAACAGTCTGAGCGCAGCGTCGGATGTTTGTCCAGACGTTGTAGAGAAAAATTGCGGGCGTTGACGGTCGGACAAGGGGACCCTACGCTGACGGGATGCGCTGGGATGCACTCTTCAACGACATGGAAAGCCAGCTGGCGGAGATCGATCGCCTGGCCCTCGAGACGGAGGTCAATGAGCGGGCACGGGCCGAGATGGTCGGCCTGCCGCTTGAAGACCGGCTCCGGGCAACGATCGGTTGCAGGATCGGCGTCCACCTGCTCTGCGGTGATTCGGTGCAGGGGGAGCTGGTGCATGCGGGTGCGGACGCGCTGGTGCTGGACGAAGGCCAGCACCAAGTGCTCATTCCCTACTGGGCCGCAGCGCGCTATACAGGGCTGGGCAGGCATGTGCGGGCAGAGAAGTCGCGTGTCCGCCGGTCACTCGGACTTGCCCACTCGCTGCGGGGCCTGGCGCGGGACCGCGCAGAGCTGGTGGTGACGATCGGTGGCGGAGCCGGAACCACGCGGCTGGCGGGCGTCATCGACCGGGTCGGGAGCGATCACCTGGACCTGGCCGCCGTGATACCGGGCGAGGCGCGAAGAAATAGCAGTGTGGGCCAGGTATCAGCCATCCCGTTCGCCGTGGTGGCGATGGTCAGATCGAACAAATCGGGCGCCACAGCGGCGGGCTAGACCGACTTGGAGCGCGATTCCCGGATCATGCGGCTGGCCTCGGCATAGCGTTCCTCGATGTACTGCTCCAGCATCTTCTCTTCGACGCGCCATTGGCCGCGGCCGCCCACCTGGATGGCCTTGAGCTCGCCGCTGCGGACCAGGGCGTAAGCGGCAGGCGAGTTGATCTGGAGCTGCTCCGCGACATCCGCGAGGGTGAGGAACCTTGGCATGCACCTATTTTGCCACCAAATGACGCATTTTGGGGCTGTTATCCACAGTTTGGCGGCATTTAAGAAAATGACTTTTGTTCAGGGGGCCTTGCGGCAACAATGAGGAAACCGGGCCACTGGGTGGAGGTCCGGGATGCCTAGGGGGAGAACGGTATGGTTCCAGATGCAAATGCCACTGCAGCACGGCTTAAACGGCCCTCGTGGAGGGATCCCCGGCTGTTGGTGGGCGTTCTCCTGGTCCTGGTGTCCGTCGCTGGTGTCATCTACCTCGTTGGCAGCGCAGACCGCACCACGGAGGTTTATGCGGCGCGGGAGGGAATCGGGGTCGGAGAACGGCTGACGCAGGAGAACGTCGTCCGGGCTAAAGTGCGGCTTGGCGATACCGAACAGCACTACATCACCGTCGAGTCGGGCCTGCCGCAGGGCGTCGTGGCCATGCAAAGGATCGCCAAGGACCAGTTGGTTCCACGGGCAAGCCTCGGTGAGGTCGACGAGCTGGACCGGAAACCTGTCGCCCTCAATATTGAGCAGACGCTGCCGTCGCAGGCCGTCGCGGGAGCCCGCGTCGATGTCTGGGTCGCCCAGCCGGATGCAAAAAACGGGTTCAGTGAACCCAAACTCATTCTCCCGGGGGCCGAAATCGCTGAGGTTGCCAGCGGGTCCACTGCCCTTGGGTCCTCAAAGAGCACGGTGTTGATGGTCCTGGTGGATGACAAGCAGATGCCTGCCCTGCTGGGTGCCCAGGCCAATGAGGCGAAGATCTCCGTTGTGTGGAACCCGGGTGGAGCCAAGTGAGCATCCCCGTCGTCACCGTGGGGCAAAGCCGCGAGGATCTGGTGGGCGGACTCGAGAGGCTGCATGGTCCGGTCACGGTGGTGCGAAGGTGCGCGGAACTTCCCGAGCTGCTCGCGGCCTGCCAAAGTGGCCTGGCCAGGGCCGCAGTGGTGGCTGAGGGGTCCGAGGGACTGACCGCCTCCCTGGTGGACCGCCTTGGGGCTGTTGGCGTTGCGGTGGTTGCGTTGACTGACAGCGCAGAGGAGGCAGCCCGGCTCCGGAAGATCGGTGTTGCCTCCGCTGTGACTGGGGTTGAGTCCGCCCAGCTGTCGGACAGGATCGCTGAGGCTGTGGCGCAGCTGACCGGAGCCATCCGCCCAACAGGCCTAAGTGCAGGTTCTGACACCGGCGCTGCCCTGGTTACGAAACCCGTGGAGCCGGATCCTGGCACGGAGAGTTCCGGAAGCGGAAAGGTCGTGGCCGTCTGGGGTCCGGCGGGGTCCCCGGGAAGAACCACGATCGCGGTGAACATCGCCGGCGAGTTGGCGGCGGAGGGGCAGGACGTTCTGCTGATCGACGCCGACACTTACGGCGCCAGCGTCGCGGCCGTGCTTGGATTACTGGATGAGTCAGCCGGCCTGGCCCAGGCGTGCAGGCTTGCCGACCAGGGTCTGCTGGACGCCGATGGCCTCCGCAAGGTGGCAACCAGAGTCGCCACGTCCTCCGGCACATTCCGGGTGTTAACGGGCATAACCCGGGCAGACCGCTGGACGGAACTCCGGGCCGCCGCCTTGTCGCTGGTCCTGGAACGAGCCCGGCAGGTGGCCGACGTGGTCGTGGTCGACACCGGGTTCTGCCTGGAGGCGGATGAGGAACTGAGTTTCGACACGATGGCGCCTCGGAGGAATGCTGCCACACTGCGCCCCCTGGAACTGGCGGACACGGTCTACGCTGTTGGTGCCGCGGACCCCGTGGGTGTTCCCCGCATGGTTCGCGGTCTCGCTGAGCTGGAGGCGGCAGTTCCCCAGGCGTCACCGACTGTCGTCATGAACAAGGTGCGGGCCTCCGCCGTGGGCCGGGGCCCGGAGCGGCAGTTGCGGGACGCATGGGAACGATACGGACCGGCCACCGGGCTTTCCGCCTTCATTCCCCACGATCCCGCAGCCGCGGATGCAGCCCTCCTGGCTGGCTCGCTCCTTCTCGAAGCCTGCCCGGAGTCTCCGCTGAGAAGTGCGATCCGAGCCTTGGTTTGTGCATCCGGCCAGCGAAAAGCGAAATCCTCTGTATTTTCTTCCACACCACGGTGAAGGGCAAACGACTAGGCTCGCCATAAGAGCTGCAAAGGTGCGGCGAATATCTCATATGGAGGCGTTGTCGATGTCGTCTGGATCCAGCGTGGAGGACCAGCCCCTCTCCATTGAAGGCCTTGAAGGCTTCATGGGGGACTACTACCAGCACCTGGCTGAGGAGGATGCCCGAAGCTACCCCCGCGATGTCCTTGAGGCGCGGGCCAGCCAGCACCGGGCCGCGGCGGCTGTCCGGCAGCCCGGACAGGCGAAGATCTCGATTAACGACGAAGAGGACAGCAGCGTCATCTTTGTCGTCACAGACGATATGCCGTTCCTCGTCGACTCTGTCAACGCCGAGCTCGTGCGCCAGCACGCCGCCATCAAGCTGGTGGTCCACCCGCTTTTCGTCGCTACCCGGAACCGCGAAACCGGTGAACTGGTCAAGGTCAACCGGGTTCCCGCGCACTTGGGAATCTCCAGCGGGGATACGGCAGCCATGCCCAACCTTTCCCACCTGATCGCGCAGGGTGAAGACGCCTCGCACATGGAGTCCTGGATCGCCGTCGAAATCTCCCGCGTGTCCGACGACGCCAAGCAATCGCTCCTCGCAGGCCTTACCCGCGTGCTGAAGGATGTCCGGGCGGCCGTCGAGGACTGGTCCAAGATGCGCCAAAAGGCACTGGAGATCTCCGAAAGCCTGGACCAGGTGGCAAATTCGGCGCAGATTGTAGAGCTGCGGCAGGCCAAGGACCTGCTCCGCTGGCTGGACGACGGGAACTTCACATTCCTCGGCTACCGGGAATACGACCTGCTCAACGTCGACGGCGAGGACGTCCTGGAACTGCGTGAGGACAGCGGCCTGGGGCTGCTGCGGGCGGCCGCCGACTCCCCGCACATCCAGCACCTTACCGACACCGGCCGCAAGAAGGCGCGGGAAAAGCGCGCCCTTGTGATCACCAAAGCCAATTCCCGTTCCACGGTTCACCGTTCGGCCTATCTGGACTACATTGGCGTCAAAAGTTTCGACGCCGCAGGCAACGTCAACGGCGAGCGGCGCTTCATCGGACTCTTCGCCACCAGCGCCTACGCCGGATCCGTCCGCGACATTCCCATCGTCCGGGAAAAGGTCGACGCCGTGCTGCAGAGCGCAGGCTTCCCACCGGACTCGCACTCCGGCAAGGACCTCCTGGGAATCCTGGAGACCTACCCCCGTGATGAGTTGTTCCAGATCGAAATTCCCGATCTGGCGGCAACGGCGCTCGGTATTCAGAAGCTGCAGGAACGGCGGCGCACCAGGCTGTTCCTGAGGCCTGACATTTACGGACGGTTCATGTCCGCTGTGGTCTACCTGCCCCGCGACCGGTACACCACAAACGTTAGGCTCCGTATCGAGCAGGAACTCCGCGAGACGTTCCAGGCGGTGTCGATCGACTACGAGGCACGCATGACCGAATCAGCCCTCGCACGGTTGTTCTTCCGCATCCGGCTGCCCAAGGACGCCGACGTCAGCCACGTCAACAGCGACGAACTGGAAAAGCGGCTGGTCCGCGCGGCACGGTCCTGGAGCGAAGGCATCGCGGAAGTACTGCGTGAGGGGCGGGACCCGGCCGAAGCCAAGCAGCTCGCCGCCATCTGGGCCGAGGCGTTTCCCGCGAGCTACCGGGTGGACTACGAAGTCGAAGACGCGCTGGAAGACATCTCCCGCTTCGAGAAGTACGGTGCGGCCGCCGAGAGGAACACCGGCGCCCGTCAGGACCGGCCCGGCGTCCATGTGTACCTTCCTGAGGGGGCCGGCGCCACGCTGGAGGAAGACGCCAGGGTCAAGCTCTACATGCTGGAGCCCAAGAGCCTGAGCCAGATCCTGCCGTACTTCCACAACCTGGGACTTGAAGTCCTTGATGAACGCCCCTTCGAAATCGAAACAGCCGACCACCGGGACTTCTTCCTCTATGACCTGGGGCTGAAGTACCCGGCCGGGGTGGATCCGGTGTCCACGGGTGAGCTCCTTGCCGAGTCATTCGGTGCGGCGGTCACCGGTGCTGCCGAATCTGACAGCTTTGACCGCCTGGTTCTGCGCGAAGGCCTGCACTGGCGCCAGATCACGGTGCTTCGGGCCTACGCCAGGTACATGCGCCAGATGGGCAACAGCAGCTCCTTCGGCTTCATGGCGGACACCCTCCTGGCCAACCCGGATGTGACCCGGGGCCTGACGGCACTCTTTGCCGCCCGCTTTGATCCCGCCATCGGCGAAGGCGGCCGCGGGGAAGCCCAGACGACCGTCCGGCAGGAACTGGCAGTGTCCATCGAGAAAGTTGCCACCCTCGACGCCGACCGCGTCCTGCGCACCTTCGTCAACCTCATCGAGGCCACCCTCCGCACCAACTTCTACCAGGACAAGCCACACCTGAGCTTCAAGCTGGATCCGGCACAGATTGAAGGGCTGCCATTCCCGCGGCCCATGTTCGAAATCTGGGTCTACTCCCCGAGGGTGGAGGGTGCCCATCTGCGGTTCGGCAAGGTCGCCCGCGGCGGCCTCCGCTGGTCCGATCGGCGCGAGGATTTCCGCACCGAGGTCCTGGGCCTGGTGAAGGCGCAGACCGTCAAGAATGCCGTCATCGTCCCCACCGGGGCGAAGGGTGGCTTCTTCGCCAAGCAGCTTCCGGACCCGTCAGTCGACCGGGCAGCCTGGATGGCTGAAGGGGTTGAAAGCTACAAGACCTTCATCCGCGGGCTGCTGGACCTGACTGACAACCTCGTTACCGAAGCCGGCGGCGAGCGGCTCGTCCCGCCGTCGAACGTTGTGAGGCATGACGACGACGACTCCTACCTTGTGGTCGCGGCGGACAAGGGAACCGCGACGTTCTCGGACATCGCAAACGGCCTGTCCGCGGAGTACGGGTTCTGGCTGGGCGACGCCTTCGCTTCCGGCGGCTCGGTGGGGTACGACCACAAGGCAATGGGCATCACCGCCCGGGGTGCCTGGGAATCGGTCAAGCGGCATTTCAGTGAGCTGGATCTGGACACGCAGACGCAACCCTTCACCGTGGTGGGTGTGGGAGACATGTCAGGGGACGTTTTCGGCAACGGCATGCTGCTCTCCCGGCACATCCGCCTCCTGGCCGCGTTCGACCACCGCCATATCTTCCTGGACCCCAACCCGGACGAGGAATCTTCCTTTGTGGAGCGGCAGCGGCTGTTCGAGCTGCCCAGGTCCTCGTGGGACGACTACGACAAGTCGCTGATCAGTGAAGGCGGCGGGGTCTTTGCCCGGCAAGCCAAGTCCATTCCGCTATCCCCGCAGGTGCGGAGCGCGCTGGGGCTGTCCGCGGAGACTTCCGAACTGAGTCCGCCCGAGCTCTTGCGGGCCATCCTGCTGGCACCGGCAGACCTTCTCTACAACGGCGGAATCGGGACGTACGTCAAGGCGGGCTCGGAGACCAACGCGTCTGTGGGCGACAAGGCAAATGATGCGATCCGTGTCGACGGCCGGGACCTGCGGGTCAAAGTGGTCGGTGAAGGCGGCAACCTGGGCATGACCCAGCGCGGACGCATTGAAGCTGCCCTGCAGGGGGTCATCCTGAACACCGACGCGATCGACAACTCGGCCGGCGTCGACTGCTCCGACCACGAAGTGAACATCAAGATCTTCGTGGACCGGATGGTCGCCGCGGGCAAGCTGCCTGAGGCCGAACGCGCAGACTTCCTTGCATCCATGACAGACGAGGTCGGCCGGCTGGTCCTCGAAGACAACATCGACCAGAACATCCTGCTCCTGAACGACCGGACCCGGGTGGCGGAATGGAGCCCCAGCTATGAACGGCTCATGGACTGGCTGGAGAAGAGCGCAGACCTGAAGCGGGACCTGGAGGCGCTGCCTACCACAGAAGTCCTGCGCGAACGGCTGCAGCAAGGGCAGGGCCTCACCTCTCCCGAGCTGTCGGTGCTGGCCGCCTATGCCAAGATCGAGCTTGCCTCGGCGCTCCGGGACAGCGACCTCGCGGATGACCCCTGGTTCCGGGACACGTTGCGTTCCTACTTCCCGCACCAGCTGCGTGAACGTTTTGACGCGGAGCTGGATACCCACCCGCTGCGCCGGGAAATCATTGCCACCGTGGTGGCCAACGACATGATCAATCTGGGTGGAATCACGTTCGCCTTCCGCGTCATGGAGGAGACATCGGCCAGCGAAGTGGCTGTCGCGAAGGCTTTCGTGGCGCTGCGGGAGGTCTATGAGCTCGATGCGATGGTGGCCGAACTGAACAGCCTGCCTGCTTCGTTCCCCACCGAGCACTGGAGCACGGTCCACCTGGACATCCGCCGGCTTCTCGACCGGGCAGTGCGGTGGCTGTTGAGCCAGGAAAGCGTGTCGCGCCCCATCGCGGACGTGGTGGGCGAGTTCAAGCCGCTGATGGATCCGATGCGCGCCCGCCTCCTGGACTACCTGCGTGGCGATGACCGGCAGCGGGTGGCCGAATGGTTGGAGAAGGGACGCGAATGGAACCTTCCCGAGAACCTCGCGCTGCGCTGGGCGGAGCTGTTCGAAAGCTTCGTGCTGTTGGATGTCGCCAAGATTGCCCGGACACGGAAGGACCGCGTCGAGGACATCGCTGCCGTCTACTACACCGTCTTTAACCGGTTCCACGCGGATTCCCTGCTCGAACGGATCAGCAGCCTGCCCCGGCAGGACCGGTGGCAGGCCCTGGCCCGCGCGGCCCTGCGGGATGACCTGTACTCCACCGTCTCGGACATAACGACGGCGGTGCTGGACGCCACCTCCGCCACGGACGCGCCCGAGGCGCGGCTCAAGGATTGGGAAGGGCAGAATGCCGAGCAGTTGGGCAGGGCGAAGAGCATGTTCGATGAGGTGAATGCGCTCGAGGCCGACGACATGGCTTCACTGTCGGTAGCATTGAGGCTCTTGAGGTCAATCGTCCGGCGCTAGCGGTGCGGCGTCGCAAATGGAGGTGCAGTGGCAATCTTTACGGACCCTATCAGGGAACATGCTGATTTCGGGCCGGGCGATGCCGAATGGCTGCACCTCCTGGTGGGGGACTGGCAGATGGTCGCTGACCTTGCGTTCGCGGACCTGGCGCTGTGGTTCCCCCACCCTGAGCTTGGCTATATTGCCCTGGCCCACGTGCGCCCCTCCACCACGCATACCGCCTTCCATAGCGACTTTGTGGGGGAGGGGATCCGCTCCGACCTGAAGCCCCTGGTGGACAAGGCCTGGCACAGCAAGTCCATCGAGCGCTCCAGTGAAACGAACTGGAACAGCGAAATGGCGTTGCGGGTGGAGGCCGTCCCCATGGTCCGGAACGGCCGTACCCTTGCCGTGGTCACCACCCACATGGACCTGTCCAGCTCGCGAATGCCGTCCCGGCTGGAGCTGACCTACCGCCAGTGCGCCTACGACCTGCTTCGGATGGGAACGCTGGGGCTGTGGCCTGACTTTGCCTCGCCCACCGGGTCCCGGCGGGGTGCGCCCCGTGTGGGGGACGGGCTGATCCGGCTCGATGCCGACGGCGTGGTGCAGTACGCGAGCCCCAACGGCGTCTCTGCCTTCCGGCGCCTGGGTGACGGCGAATCCCTGGAGGGACGCTCGCTTGCGGAGGTAACCGCCGGCCTCCTGAAGGACCGGCGCATGGTTGATGAGACCCTGCCGCTGGTGGTTACCGGACGTATGCCGTGGCGCAGCGAGATTGAGTCCCGTGGAGTGAGCCTGTCCCTGCGGGCGATTCCGCTCCGGGATGAACAGCAGCGGTTTGGTGCGCTGGTTCTCTGCCGGGACGTCTCTGAGCTGCGACGGCGTGAGATGGAGCTGGTGACCAAGGATGCCACCATCCGGGAGATCCACCACCGGGTCAAGAACAATCTCCAGACCGTGGCTGCGCTCCTGCGGATGCAGTCGAGGCGCATGGTGAGCGATGAGGCGAAGCAGGGGCTGGAGCAGGCCATGCGCCGGGTTGCGACCATTGCCCTGGTCCACGAAACCTTGTCGCAGGGCCTGACCCAGAGCGTTGATTTTGACGAGCTGATTGGGCGCCAGTTCCGCCTGTCGGCTGAGGTGGCGTCGCCGTCGCAACAGGTCAGGACCGAGCGTTCGGGAACGTTCGGTGAGCTTCCCAGCGATTTGGCCACGCCGCTTGCGTTGGTCATCAACGAACTGGTCACCAACGCGGTTGAGCACGGGCTTGAGGGCAGGGCAGGAACAGTGTGGCTGGTTGCTGACCGGTCTGAGGCGGAAGACGGTGAAGAACTGACAGTGACCATCGCCGACGACGGCGTGGGACTACCGCAGACTCCGCACGTCGAGGGGCTGGGGCTTCAGATTGTGCGCACGTTGGTAACCAGCGAACTGGGCGGCACCATCACGTGGGAACGCCGCGACGGCGGCGGGACCGAGGTCAAGATCCGGCTCAGCCTGGCGGGCAAGTAGGCACCGGCCAGGCGTGGCCTCTGCCTGATTCCGGAGACCACAGCCGAGTTACCAGCGGCTAAGCCAACGAAAGACCCCGGGACAATCCAGTGTGGGATGTCCCGGGGTCTTTGCGATGTCCGGCCGATTGGCTTTGGGCCATGTCCGGGAGGTTTACGTGTGGCTGGCCGTGCTAGGAGGCGCGGCGGGCACGGGCAGCGCGGCGCTTGAGGGCGCGGCGCTCGTCTTCACTCATACCGCCCCATACGCCCGCGTCCTGGCCGGATTCAAGGGCCCACTGCAGGCAGGTGTCCACAACCGGGCACCGGCGGCAGACGCTCTTGGCTTCCTCGATCTGCAGGAGGGCAGGGCCTGTGTTTCCAACGGGGAAGAACAGTTCCGGGTCCTTGTCGAGGCACGCTGCGCGGTTACGCCAATCCATGCTGATCAGTTGCTCCATTTCTGGGAAGTGCCTTTGTGAAATTATTCACTAGTGGCTACAAAGGAAAAGGGCCCTCTGGGGCCCCCTTGGTCATCTGCATCAAGCCTGTCATGTTAACGCTGTGTAAACAAGGGGTAAGAACGCACGATATCCCTCGAAACCTGAGCGATGCATCACAGTGCCGGCTCCTGCCCTCACCAGTGTCAGACTATGTCCGGTAGGGTGCCAGTGTGTCAAGACCCCCCGCAGAACCAGCAGGCAGTGCATCTTCTCCCGACAGCCCTGACGGGCCGGACCATCAGGACGGTGGCCGGCCGGCCGCTGTCCCCGGTGCGGCAAAGGTGGTGTCCCTTGTGGCGGCTGCTGAGGCCACCGCACTTCTCGCTGCTGCGGGCTGGTATGCATACGAATTGGTCTCGGGAAGCCCTGTCCTGTCGTTCTGGGGCGCTGTCTTCACCCTCGGCCTCCTGCTGGCCTTTTCGGCCTGGCTGTTCGCTGTGGCTGTCTTTCTTTACCGTGGGTACCGCTGGACCCGGGCCGCTGCGTTGGTGGCACAATTGTTCGTCCTGACCATTG
The DNA here is from genome assembly GCF_052046035.1 of Paenarthrobacter sp. 22069. Lineage (NCBI taxonomy): Bacteria > Bacillati > Actinomycetota > Actinomycetes > Micrococcales > Micrococcaceae > Paenarthrobacter > Paenarthrobacter sp. 22069. The sequence goes on from NZ_JBQEQF010000008.1 coordinate 169,083, forward strand.
GAGTGCCGGCCCTGACCAGCGGGCTGGTCCTGGCCGGGCTGGCAATGCTGGTTCCGGCGGTCGTCGCGATTGTCTTTTTGTTTTCCAACAAGGTGATCAACCACGCCTCCCGGACAGGTAGCGCACCTCCCACCCTCTGAGGTGCCGCAGTGGCCGGTTGATGTTTCCAACCAGCCCGGAAGACTAGTCGGAGCGCTGTTCCGCGGGCGGGAAGTATGAGCCCTTAGCCGGTCCCGGAAGCCTTTTCTTCCGCGCCTGCCCAGGCCACCTGCAGCGCTTGGGAAGTGCCGGAAGAAATGAGGACACCCCTTCCCGGCGGGGAGTGTGGCTCCACTTCGAAGCGGACCCCGTAGAAGTCCCCGTCGGCAGAGGATCGAGGGCCAAGCAGCAGTCCGACCCCTGAAGTCCTCGCGCCCATCATGAGTGGAACACGTTGGATAAGTGCGGGGCTGTAGGCGGCGGCAACCACGAGCGAATGGCCCAAGGCGTTCAACTGCTCCAGCGCCCTCCACGCGGGCGGGCCAAGCAGGTCGACGTCATCCACGAGCAGCACTGCGTCCCGTGGCAGCACGCCTCCCTGAGCCTGCAGGAGCAGGTCACCCCAACAGTCTGGCGTGGACTCCGGAGATTCAGAAGGCATGCACCACGGTTGTTCAGGATTAAGCGCCACCAAGGCCTGCAGGGTGTTGCTCTTGCCGTTTCCGGGGTTGCCAAGAACCGCGACGACGCCCCCACGCGGAAGCCGGACGGAGACTGCGCCCGCCTCGTCCCCGGCCACACCCAGGATGACCTCCTGATGATGCCTGCGGTCTCCCGGGACCTGGCCTGACGCGCTGCTTCCACCGCTGCGACGTGGTTTCCCGTCCAAAGGTCGCGATACCGCCTTGTCCGGCGGCGTTGAAGGCTGTGCCAACGTCAATGCCGCCAAGGCTGCCACCTGTCCTGTCGTGATGAGGGCGGGTAGGGGATCCACCCGAAACGGGGGCGACGAGGCCCTCGGGTGTTTGGCAGTGTTCACGTCACCGCCGTCCCGGGCTGGACGTCGGTAAAACTGGCAGACAGCGGGGCCACCTCCAGCGATGGGGCCGAAGGCCACAGCCCTGCCTTCGACTCCCGCAGTGGCAGGCATCCTGGGCCACAGTGCGCGGCTTTCCTCTGTGGATCCAGCCGGGAAGTAGAAGCGGTTTGGAATGGCGGCGAAGAATCTGGCGGTAACCAGCTCCCGCTCTCCCGACAGCAACAGGGTAATTCCAGCCATGGCGCCGTCGCGGACGAGGTCCTGGACCAGGTCTTCCGCCCAGGCCAACGGCCCGGACCGGAAAGCGGCAACCCAGGAGCCCCAACCGGAAATGGCGACGGTGAGAGGTACGCGCACAGTCGCTGGCTGGGCCAGGCGCCGGCCCAGTTCCTCGACAAGTCGCTCCAGCACGCGTACCCCTCGCCGAAGATCGTGGATTACCGCATGCGCACCTGTCCGGCTTTCGCGGGCGAGCTCCGAGAAGCTTCCAGTGCCGTCGAGGAAGTAGAAATGCGCTTCCCGGGGACTCGCCATCAGCCGTCCAATGGTCATTTCCAAGGATCCTCCGGCGCCGGAAGCAGGGCTGCCAATGAAGGCCGCGTGGCTATGGACACCAGGCTGCCAACCCAAGTGTTTTACCAGTTGTTCGGCAGGTAAATCCATCAAGCCAAGCGTTACCTGGCCACACGAGTCCACGGGCGGGGGACACCGCCATCCAGGGACTGCAGAACCGGCCGGATCGTCCGGAGCACTTTCGTCCAGTTCCGTCGGCAGGGGAGGAGCGACAGGCCTCCTCGGAGCCGGCGTGTCCCGGGCAGCACAAAGACTCCTCACCATTGCTGACAGCGGTTCCACGGCCTGTGCCGGAGTCACTGGAGTGGGTGCAGCAATGGCGGGGTGGTTCGGCCCCCGGGTGAGGTATTCCGTTGTCAGGTGGACGGCGACTCCCGGCAGTTGGGATCCCGCGCCCGCGGAAGCGAGGGACGCCGCCTGGAACTCCTCAGGCGGCTCCGTCCCGCGGGCCAGGAAAGCCCGACCGGGGGTGTCGACACTGATGGCGGCCGCCGCCCTGGAGTTGATGATGTCGACCGATTCCATGTCGGACTGCACCCGAAGGGCGATGCTGGAGGTGACGTTCGCACGGATGTCGGCTGTCAAGGCTCCTTGTGGCCGCTGGGTTGCCATGACCAGGTGGATGCCCAGCGACCGTCCAATGGATGCTACGCGCATCAGTTCACGGAGGGCCTTCGGAGCTTCATCAACGAGCATCCTGAACTCATCAATAACGATGACCAAGTGCGGCAGGACAAGTTCGTGTGCCCACGGCGTGTTTCGGTACGTGGAGATGTCGGGAACGTCCGCCGCAGCAAGGCGTCTCTCCCGCAGTTGGACTTCGGCTCGAAGTGACGTCAGTGTCCGCTCCAGTTCCGGAACAGAAAGGTCCGTCTGCAGCCCAACGCAGTGGACAAGCCCGCTGAGGGGGCCAAGTCCCGAACCTCCTTTGAAATCGATGAAGAAGAAGTTGACCCGCTCGGGCGGGTAGCTCACTGCCAGTGCAAGCGTGAAGCTCCGGAGGAGCTCGGACTTTCCAGCACCGGTGGTGCCCGCAACCAGGAGGTGCGGCCCATCGGACTGGAGATCCACCGTTCTGGTTCCGGCCGCGCTGACGCCCACAGGTACCGCCAGTCTGTCGTCCCGCCCACTGATGTTCCACCGTTCGACCGTGGCGCCGGCCGTCAGGGGCAGGATGTCGTCCAGGCTGCAGGACGAGGGAAAACAATTCGATTGTTCCGCATTCCAGCGCCTGCTACCTGCCAGCGACCGGCAGAAATTGGTGAACACATCCTCCGGCGCAAGGTCAGCGACGAAGCCGGTTTGGTGGCCATCCAGCCGCAGGACCGAATTCCGGTTCGACAACAGGACGTCGGCTTCAGGCCACTCACCCTCCGAAGGCAGGAAGTGAAGAACGCGCCACCCCTGCTGAATGGCCGCTTCACGGACCGGGTTCCCGGCCGCCGTAGAGCCTTCTCCCAACAGCAAAAGGACTCCGCGCTCGCGGCCTTGGGGAAGTTTGCCCTTAACTGCGTCCACACCCGCGAGAGTTCCTGAGGTCAGAGTCACCCCGGAAAGAAACCGGGCGGCGAGTGGCAGGTCTTCCGGGAGCCCATGGACCAGGACATGCGTCCTGCACCCGGCCGGGTACCCCGCCAGCTGCATGAGCAGTGACCTGATGCTGCCATTAACGGCAACGCGCAGGCCGACCACAGTGGTTAACGGACGTGCGGGGTCGAGGAGGACAGGCACCATGCCGGCCGAGGGAACGGGCTTATCGCCGCCTGCTGCTTCAATTCGCACGTTCGCCGCCTGTTCTGCCAGTCCAAGCCGCAACCAGACGCCGTCGCCGGGGTCGGAACTGCCCGTCCCTGCAGCTTCCGCGGCCGCAAGTGCCACCAGGGGAAGGGAAGGTGCGGACCGCCGTCGTCGGTCCCTGTCTTTCCGGACAGCGTCCCGTACCGCCAGCGACAATTCCCGCCGCTGGCGGCGTCCGCTGGCAGCCGGTATCAGGACGGAAAATACCGAAGCAGCAGAGAATGCCAGGAACATCCACATACCTGTGAACACGGCCAGCAGTATTCCAATGGCCAGCGGGAGCAAGGCCGTCAGAAGCAGGACCAGGCGGTTGCCCGGGTCGACCCGGCCTCGGACCACGATAGGTTGCGCGACCGACTTGCCCGCGTCTTCAAGAACCCTTCCCGGCAGGTCGGCAAACACCAGTGACAAGCAGGACTGCCCGCACCTGATGCTGGAGTCGGTGGTGATGACGGCATTGCGGATCCTTTCGCCGTCGACAAAGGTGCCGTTGGCGCTGTCCAGGTCTATCAGGATGATGTCCGTGTCCGTGACGACGACGCGTGCATGTTCACGGGAGAGCTCAGGGTCCGGAATGACGATCCGCGTACCGCTGCGGCCAATGCTGTAGCTGCCACGGCGAAGCGGCATGACCGTTCCCGCTGCAGCTCCGCTGTCCACGGTAAGGGCCAGTGTCGCGGCAACTTCATCAACCCGGCGCCGGCTCCGTGTGCTGGCAGGCGCGGACCCGCTGTCGACGAGCACCGCCGCCTCAACAAGGGGAGGAACGCCGACGACGAGGGAACGCAGGTCCTCGCCATCGACTGTGACGGCGCCCGCGCCGAACTTGCCCACCAACTGTTCATGTATCGCGTGGCCGGGTGTGCCCCCGGGAACATCGATGGACAGTTCCAGTGATGGCTGCAGGCCGGATCCCGGGCCAGCGACCAGGGTGCAATTAAGCGTCATGCGTTGGGGTCCTTCGTACTTGTACCCACACGCTAACCAAGGGGTGAAGCACGTCCCAGCCGCATCGCGCCGTATGTGGATAAAGCCGCAAGCTCGTGTGCAGCATCACACGAGGCCTGATTCGACGGGCCGCACAGTCCCTCGGGTAGGCTAGAGCAGCAGACAATGCGCACCATTGCGCTGCCCGCATTCGAACCAGGAGATTTTGTGACCGCTGACCTTGTCATCGTAGGGTCCGGCTTTTTTGGCCTGACAATCGCAGAGCAGGCCGCCACCGAACTGGGCCTGAAGGTCGTTGTCCTCGACCGGCGCCACCACATAGGCGGAAACGCTTACAGCGAAAAGGAAGAGCAGACCGGAATCGAGGTGCACCGCTATGGGGCGCACCTCTTCCACACCTCCAATGAGCGCGTGTGGGAGTATGTCAACCGGTTCACGACGTTTACCAACTACGTCCACAAGGTCTACGGCGTACACAAGGGCGAGGTCTACTCCCTGCCGATCAACCTGGCCACGATCAACCAGTTTTTCCGCGCCAACCTGACCCCGGGACAGGCCCGTGAGCTGATCCAGGAACAGGCCGGGGAACTGGCAGGCACCGATCCGCAAAACCTGAATGACAAGGGCATCCAACTGATCGGCCGCCCGCTGTATGAGGCCTTCATTAAGCACTACACCGGCAAGCAGTGGCAGACCGACCCCAAGGATCTGCCGGCAGGCATCATTTCCCGGTTGCCCGTTCGCTACAACTACGACAACCGCTACTTCAACGACAAGTATGAGGGCCTGCCGACCAACGGCTACACCGCCTGGATCGAAAAGATGGCGGAGCACCCCAACATCGAGGTCCGGCTCAACACCGACTTCTTCGATGAGTCGCACGAGTACAGCAAGAACAAAGTCGTGGGCAACATCCCGGTGGTCTATACGGGTCCGGTGGACCGGTACTTCGACTACGCCGAGGGCGACCTCTCCTGGCGCACCATCGACTTCGAGGAAGAAGTCCTGGACATGGGTGACTTCCAGGGCACGTCCGTTGTGAACTACAACGATGACGACGTCCCCTACACGCGCGTTATCGAACCGCGCCACTTCCACCCCGAGCGTGACTACCAGACCGAGAAGACGATCATCATGCGCGAATTCTCGCGTTTTGCTGAGAAGGGCGACGAGCCCTACTACCCGGTCAACACCTCTGCGGACAGGGAGCGGTTGCTCAAATACCGCGACCTGGCCGCGGCGGAAAAGGACGTCCTGTTTGGTGGCCGTCTGGGCACATACAAATACCTGGACATGCACATGGCCATCGGTTCGGCGCTCAGCATGTTCGATAACAAGATCCGGCCGCACTTCGAAAGCGGCGTGCAGCTTGAAAGCGGGGGAGTCGACGCATGATCGGTTCGCCGGACTGGGCGACACTCCAGCGGGTGATATTCCCGCCCGAGTCCGGAGTGGACACGATGTCGCTCTATGCGGACCCCGGCCCGGCAGCAGGAATACGCTTCCGGGAAAGTGACGAGTCGGCGCGGAATCCCAAACGGGCAGAGGAAAAACTGCAACTTGTTGGCTCCAGCCAACGGGAGGTGCATTTCGACGACCTTCTGTCCCGTTATTCCCTCCGCGTGCGTTCAGGAGAGCAAATCTCGCTGGGGACGTATTTCAATGCCTTTCCTGCCAGCTACTGGCGCAGATGGACCCACCTGCGCGAAGTTCGTCTGGTGGTTGAAACCTCCGGCCACGGGTCCATCACCGTATATAAATCAAACGCCCGCGGAAACATCCAACGTGTCGATGGAAAGCGGGTCGACGGTGACGCAAGAACCGAATTCAATCTTTCCATCAAACCCTTTGGTGACGGCGGATGGTATTGGTTCGACGTGGCCTCAAGCCGCGGCGACCTTATCTTGGGCGAGGCCCGCTGGGAGGGGACGCCAGCAGAACGAGCAGCCGAAACGGTGACCATTCAGATCACCACCATGAACAAGCCGGACTTCTGCCTCGCCAACGTCCGTGCCCTGGCAGAACACCCGGAAGCGCTCGAGTTGGCACAGGAAGTGCTGATTGTTGATCAGGGCACGGATAAGGTTGCCGACCAACCAGGCTTTGCCGAAGTGGCAGGCCTCATCGGTCCCAAGCTTAGGGTCATCAACCAGGCGAACCTGGGTGGTTCCGGAGGGTTCGCCCGCGGCATGTATGAAGCCGTGGAAAACGGCAGCGACTACGTTCTGCTCCTTGATGACGACGTCGTGATGGAGCCGGAAAGTATCCTGCGCATGATGGCCTTCTCCGGCCGGTGCCGGAAGCCCACTATCGTGGGCGGCCACATGTTCGATCTGTACAGCCGCAGCACGCTGTATTCAATGGGCGAGACGATCGACTCCCGGCGGTTCTCACCAAGCCAGCCTCACCAGGACATGCAGATGCGGCACGATTTCAGCGTGTCCAACCTCCGCCAGACGCCGTGGCTGCACAGGCGGGTCGACGTCGACTACAACGGCTGGTGGATGTGCCTGGTACCCACTTCGGTTATACGCGACATCGGCCTTCCGCTGCCCTTGTTCATTAAGTGGGACGACTCGGAATATGGGCTCCGCGCCCGGGCTGCCGGCTACCGGACTGTTTCTTTCCCCGGCGCGGCGCTCTGGCACATCTCGTGGATTGATAAGGACGACCTGGTTGGCTGGCAGGCATATTTCCATAACCGGAACCGCCTGATAACTGCCCTCCTCCACAGCCCCCAGCCGAAGGGCGGTTCCGTGTTGCGGGAATCTTTCCAGGAAGACGTGAAGCACCTTGTTTCGCTTCAGTACTTCACTGTCCGCAACCGGCTGACGGCGAGGTCGGACCTGATGACTGGTCCGTCCCACCTCCATCCGTCCCTCGCCACCAAGCTCGAAAGCATCAACAAGCTGCGGGATTCCTTTCCTGATGCGCAGCTGCGTGAAGATGTAGAGGATTTCCCCGCACCTCCCCTGGGAGCGGGACCGTCGGGGCAGGCCGACAGCCAGATGCCCGCCAAGAAGGACATGGTCAAGTGGGGCCTGAAGACAGTGGCCCGGCAGTTGCTCAAGCAGCCCTCCGCGGACTCGCTCGAACGACCCCAGGGTTACCTTGCCCATGTGGACAACAGGTGGTTCCGTACGGCGCAGTTCGATTCGGTCGTAGTGTCCAACGCCGAGGGGACCGCCGCCTCTTGGTATAAGCGCGATCCCAGGAAACTGAAAGAGATGCTTAAGGAGTCTGCCCTCCAGCACGCAGCGCTCTACAGGAACTGGGACAGCTTGGCGGCGGACTATCGTTCAGCCCTTACTGATCTGGTCTCTATGGAGGCGTGGCGTGTCAGCTTTGACATGGAGCAGGAAACCAATCTTCACCATTAAGGGATGAAGCAGCCGTAATGGAAGTCGCCCCCAAATCTGTTGGGGGCGACTATTCATTTCGCCACCTTGGACATATTTCCCGGTGTTTGCGGTGCAAGCTGCGGCGTCATCAAGAGTCGGTAAAGACAGAGCCCGGCAATGGACAAGACGATCACGTAGGCAACGGCCAACCCTTGCCATGACATGGGAGGCTGCCACTGGGGTTCGAACATTTCAGTCCAGTTGATGTGGTCCCCATGTAACCCAACGGTGTATCGGCGCAACCCCTGCAAAAGGAGGTATGCGTGGGCCAGGACTCCCAGCACGAGACTCCAACGGATTAGCGAGGCGGACCAAGGCGATGGGTTGAATGGCCGGAACCGGACGGCCCTCCCCGAAACGAGAATCAGCAGAATTACAAGAGCCAGTGCATATCTGCCCTGCCAAATCCACCCCACTGTCTCGCTGGAACCCGCTTGAAGCACGGGAGGTACAGCGAGAACAGCAATAGTTGTCAGGGCCACCGGCCAGCGGAGTTTCACTGGCCGGGCCGTAAAGGCCAGCATGAGCAGCCAACCAAACCCAAGGACCCACGTGTAGACGACTGCTGCCGGGGGAGCGGTGTCAAGGGAACCCAGGACGCCTACATATTCGCGCATGTAACCCACTGTCCGATCCAGCATAAGGATGGCGGCCTCGTCGGCGGGCAGCGGAGGTGTCACAGCGAAGAGGCTGTCCAGGCTATGGGCAGTTAGGGTCCACCAGACGGCGAATAGGCATGAGACGCTGACTAAGACGACGGAGAGTTGAAACCTCTTAGCTTTCAGTAAGGCAAGCAGCGCAAACCGGGAATGACCAATAACGGCCGCCATAACTGCAAGTGCCAGCCACAGCAGTGAAAGCGGCCGGGTGTTGGCCAAAAGAATTCCCGAAATTACAACGATGGCGGTTGTCAACCAGCTGGGCCTGGACTTCCCCGCGTTCTCAAGCATTACGCAAAGGCCCATATAAAAAGCGCCCGTCGTTGCGATCTCCAACCCGTTGGGGTTCACTGCGCCGGAAAGGAAGAGGGCGGCGGGAGTCACGGAAACCGCTGAGGCAATTAGCATATATCGGCTTTTACGCATACAGCTCGCCGCGTAAAAGAAGGCAGCAAGGAAAAATGAGGTGACCCACGCACTGATAATACGCATTGCGTAAAGAGCAGGTTCGCCTGCAATACCCCGACTACCAAGCCCCACAATTGCGTAGTAGACGGGATTGTAATTCCCGGCCGAAGTCGTTGCTTTGACGGGCGTGCGGTCGGCACCGTCCGTGGGCTGGTAGCAGTTGGCCGTTATTTCAGGATGCGTAGCGTAACAGTTGAAGTTTTGGACTTCAGCGATGTACTTGGGAACCTCTACTGTCAATAGCTCTCCTTGTACTCCAGAGCTCGTCCCGCCGTACTGACCACGGGCAACAGCTGCTGCCTTGATCGTATGCGCTGCCTCGTCGGGAGCCGACATCAATGGGGATGCAAAGCACCAGACTGTGCTGGCCGCGCCAATAAGAAGCCACGCGATAAGAAGCACGTGAAGCTGTGACGGGACGGCGCTGAATTTGCGGACGGCGGATGTTGGTTTATGAAGGAGCAAGGAGGTTCGCATGGTGGTTTAAAGCATACGTGGAGCTTTACCAGGAATGAGCCCATTCCCACTTCACATGGCGGAGTCTGGCGCACGACGGCGGGGCGGGACCTGACCGCGAAAGGCCAAAGCTTCCCATCCTGGACTCATCCCATTATTTTCCGCTGCCCGGTCCTGTCGTTGCATCCCACGGAGATTCCAGGAGTTCCGTCGGAACAGCCGGGTCCTCATATGTACACAAGAATTCGGCCGTGCAAATCAACTGCCGTCAATTGGCCATCCGGCGCAAAGACCTGGACAACGGACTGGACGCCCTGCGTCCCCACGCGAATGGGCTTGCCCGCCATCCTTCATGGGCAAGGGTCAACGGGCCAGGCGTGATAGCTTTAAGGATGCGTGGAGGCGGGCTGTGCAGAGGCTGAACACTCCGCAACCATGAGAGGATAGCCCAACCGTGCCAACACCCCCGCCAGGCATGCCTTCGCCGCCGGAAACACCCGTTGAAGCTGTTCCAGCTGTTCCGGGGATCGTCATGGGACTCTACCGGCATCCGGTGGTCAGATTCCTGCTTGTTGGCGGCGTTTCTTTCGCCTTGGATCTTGGGCTGCTTGCCATCCTTCACGAGATCTTCGACGTCCCCCTCTGGATAGCCACTCCTATCGCATTTGTTGTGAGCCTCGTCTTCAACTTCCTCTTGCAGCGCCTGTTTACTTTCCGCGCCAACAACAGTGGCAGCATCAGCGCGCTGAAGTACATCCTGCTGGTGATCGTCAACATCGTGATCAGCGACCTCATAGTCACGGGGTTTGACGCTGTCGGCTGGACGTACGTCATTGGCAAGACAGCTGCCACCATCCTGACGACCGGGTGGAATTACTTCCTCTACCGGCACTGGATTTTCCGGCGTACACCGGAAGCTGCCCGCTCGTAAGGCAGCATGTGTGGCCCTCTGCGGGCTTGCAACTTCGCCGGCGGTGAGACAACTCCGAGTGGTGGTTGGTTTCCCTGGCCGCGCCCATGCTTGGCACAGGGGCCCACGGCGCTTTCCGCCTTGATTCTCTGGTGCTACGGCAGCGCCCATTACCTTTGAAAGCGTCACGACAAGGCGCCATGAACCGGCGGGAATGACTCCTGTCAGCCTAGTGTTCGTGCCGCAGGGTTCCGCCGGCACTCAATTGCGCGCCGGGTGCAGAAGGAGCACCTGACGGAGCAGGCTCCCGACCGATGGTTTCTTCTGCCTTGTCTGCCACAGGCCCTGCACTGGGCTGGATTCTGTTGCTCCGGGACAGGGTTCCCTTCGTCAGGGGAACTCCGGGGTGAAGATAACGGAACAGGAGCAAAGCTCCGGCCGCTGTCACTATCAGGTACAGGACAGTCAGGGGCAGCCAGCCCATGGGCGGCTGCCAGTGCGGTGACGAAAACAGGGTTTGCCAGTTGGCTATTTCGCTGATGCCGACGACATAGCGGCGCAGGACGTAGACAAAGGCCAGCGTGTGGCAGGCCACGATGAGCCAGAAGACGACCCGGGAAATTCGCAATGCCAGAGCGCCGCCGGGAAACCGCAGCTTCCGCAGGCCAAGCCCCACGCTGATGAACAGAACGACCACCAAGGGAAGCGTGTAGCGGCCCTGCCAAATGAATCCCATTCCGCGCCACAATGCGGTCTGCAGGAGCGCCGGGACCAGGTACAGCATGGCCAGCGCCACCCAGTAACCTGTCCAGTTGCGCAGAGGACGGACGCAGAAGGGGACCACAAGGCCTGCAATCATGAGGCCTCCCCAGACGAGCGCAACCAGTTCGGGGACCGGCGTGTCCAGCCAGCCCATCGTGCCGATGTATTGCGGGAAGAAGTCGTAAGTCTGGTCAAGCATGATTATGAAGCCCCTGTAAAGGGGGGCGTCGGGATGTGGGCTGGCAATACCTTCCGGAGCGACCCCCACGTTTGCGGGTCCGTTCGCTGCGATGTACATCCACAGCAGGCCCAGGAGGGCTCCCGGAACTGCCAGTGCCACCGCCGTCAGTACTCTTCGGTCACTGAAGACGGTCACGACCCTGCGCAGCTTGAATGAGCAAACTCCGATGATGAGGGCACAGAGCAACCACACCAGCGATATTTGCCGGGCATTTGCGAGCACCACTGTTGCGGCAGCGACGGTCGCCAGGGCGGGCAGCACGCGTTTGGTACCCCTTCGGTTGTCCAGGACGACGACGAAACCTGAGAAGGCAGCCATTGTGGCGGCAATCTCCAACGAGTTGGGGTTGATGCCCCCGCCGAGGAACAGAACCATGGGGGTCATGGCAAGGGCTGCGACGAGGACGGCGTACTTTGGTCGCCGCAGCTCTGTCAAGGCTGTGAACCCGGCGGCGAAGAACAGCGCGCACAGGAGTGCGCTGACGAGGCGCATGCCGTAGATTGCGGGGGCGCCGGACATAAACAGGGTAGGCAGCCCTACTATCCAGTAGTACATCGGGTTGTAGGAGCCGGCGGACGTTACACCAATGTTGGTGAAGGTGTCGTCGACGTAGATGGGCGCGGCGCAGTCGGCCGCCTGTGCCCTGTTGAACTTGTAGCAGCTTTGGGCGTGAAGACTGGCGATGTAGTTGGGAACGCGGACGTGCACACCGTGGCCGAATGAGGTGCCGTCCTCAACCAGGACCTGGCCCCGGACTACGGCTGCCGCCTTGATCGTGTGCGCCGGTTCGTCGGGGACGCCCATCAAGGGTGTTGCCAAGGCCCAGAGACCAAACAACAGGAAGAAGATCGCCGTCAGGAGCGCGAAGGTGGGAAGGGGCCGGGGAAGGGAACGTCCGCGAACACTTCTTAGCAATAAACTCACTGTCCGTCTCCAATTGCATTGACGAGGGCGCGCCCTTCGTTCACCGCCTTCTTGCTTGGCGACATGACGAAGGCGAATGCATTCGCGTTCTTTTGTGCTTCTTCGCTGAGTACGCTCTGACCGAATGAGCGGGCCAGCCGGCCCATTCGGTCATTGGTGTACTCCCTGCACATGTATATGTAGATAACGGTGCCCAGGCCATAACCCGAGCGCCCGTCGAGTGCCTGGGTGACGGCGTTCGATGACGCGGTTACGTTTCCCGTGGACACGGCGTCGACGACAGAGGATGCCTGCAGCCGCTGGGGCTTGCCGTCAAAGACAAGCTGGGCAGCGACGAACCTGTTCCCGATGATGCTTCCGTCAAGGATGGAGATGCCTCCGTTGGTGTCATCCAACTTGTTCGCGAGATCCAATGGGGGAGACGGTGTTTGCCCCTTTACACTGCCCGGCCAACGGTCCTGGGCAGCCGGATTCCAGTCGGTTCCCGCGTCCTTGAGGTAGGAATTAACTGGACGGGCAGTGTCCGCGGGCCCCTGCTGCACGAGAACAGTGATGGCAACGTCAGGAAGAACATTTTCCGGGTTCAGGGCCGCGATTCTGGGATCGTTCCAGCGGGTGATGCCCCCCTGCAGGATCGCCGCAAGGGTCTTGGCGTCCAGGATCATGTCGTTTACGCCCTTGAGCTTGATGGCAACGCCCACGGGCAGGACGCCGGCAGCCAGTGACATGGCCCCTTTGGTTGTGCACATGCCCCGGACCGCGGTAGCCTCGCTGTCCGTGAGCGGGGCGGATCCCACAGCGAACTGCGACTGCCCGTCCTGGAACGCTTTCAGCCCGGCCGCGGATCCGTCGGGGGAGTAGCTGACGTAGGTCCCCTTTACCGAGCTTCCCCACGACAGGCCCCATGCACTGACTGCTCCCTGGCCGGCGTTGCTTCCGATTCCGGTCAGGGCACCCTCGATGGTCCCCGGAGGCATGGTTGCGCATGCAGACAGGGGCAGGAGTGCGGACAGCAGGAGCGCGGCACTGATTTTAGTTCGTCGAGAAACGGGAATCACCTATCCAGCCTAATGGTCCGGCGCTCCAAGTAAGGGACACGGCTGACGCCACACCGGTGAACGCCCCAGTCATCCACAACTGGAAATCCGGTAGAGCCGTGCGTCCTGGCCTTGCGAATCCACGAGGGTCAATCCGTTGGCCTGTGCAAGGTTGGTCAGCGCCGGGTACTTTTCGGACCCTGGCAGGTCAATCAGGTACCGGGACCCGAAGTCCAGGACGTATTGCACGTTTTTATTGTGGAGGGCGGTGCAGACGGCAGGGTTGCCTGCTGCGTCTCCGAGCTTTTGATTGATGAGGTCAGTCTCCGGGTCGTCCGTTGAAAACAGATGTGTTGTCAGGACGCGGCGCCCGGTATAAGCGTAAGCGAGGGAGCTCCCGTTCCATGGATTGTCAGCTATGACTGCATCGGACGGGACGTGGGTTGGAATCCGCTGGATTAAAGCCAGCTCATCGGGTGTCAGGAGCTCCGATTGCTCGTCGAACCGGTAGACGGACGATGCGCCTTGGATGTAGTGGGCCAGCGGGCCTGCGAACGACGCGAGGAGGGCGAAGACCACCACAGCGGCCGTGGACAGTACTGTTTTCCCGTTCGCGCCTGTCCGGGCGATGGAGGCCTCCCAGGTGCGCCACGTCCGCGCTCCCCGGCACGAGCTTCGCGCGGAGTCCCATAAACGCAGACCTCCGATGACGGCAAGAGGGGTCAGAAAAAGGGGCAGGAGTGCGGCGAGGCGGTAGGTGTCCTGGTACCAGGTGCCGATCAGGATGTCCCGGATGCTGCCTTTCGGGAAAGACGCCGCAACGATATAGAGCCCTCCGAGTACGGCGTAGCAGGCAGCCATCCAGCGCCACTTCCGTACTTTGAAGGTGGTGAGGAGACCGTAGACCGACAGGATGGAAACCACCACGGCCGGTATGGCGGATTGCATCGTGCTGGCGGTGAGTATTTCCCCGACGGCGGCGCCCGGCTTCACGGTTGGTCCCCAGTTGTCATAGGGGGCAGGGCGCAGCTTCAACCACAGGACCGCGGCGACAGCGAGGATCCCGACGGTCCCGCCAAGGAACAGCCACGCTCCGGCGGGGTTCACCCGCCACATGTCCCTGCGCGGCATGATCCGCCACCACAAAATGGCCAGGATCGGAAGGGCAAGCGCCACCGTGATGTTGATGGAGCTCGTGTGGGCGAATGCGAGACCTGCCAGCGACAGCACCAGTGCCGCTGCCCAGCTGAGAAGTGGTTCCGTCCGTGTACGCCCGATGCGGACCAGCGCTGCGAGTTCCGCTATCACGACCGGCATCATGCTGAGGGCCATGGCGTAGGGGAAAAGAGGGCCCCAGACAATCATGAGGAACGGGAAGGCAACCTGGGTGCCGGCGACCACCGCGGTTATGATGAGGGCCGCCGGCCTGCGCGAGATGGTCTTCGTGACGAGGAACAGGCAGGAGGCTGGCCAGAGGAGCGCAACAATGACCAGGTTCAGGACGTTCTCTGCAGTAGGAATATCCACTGAAGCCAGCTGCACCAGGAGGGCTGCAAAGGAATGCCACGCCGCAGGGTAAACCGCGTCAAGGCCCTGCACTCCCTGAATCGAAGCCAGCGTCAGTGATGATGCGTTTCCAGTGTCGAGTATGAAGCGGATGGCATTGAGGTGAAACACATTATCGAAGACTTGTGAGGGGTGGTCGGGTGACCCCACAAGCTGGATGAAGCGCCATGTCATGGGCAGCGTCGCCAGGGCAAGCGCAGCGAAGGGAAGGACCGTCCGCCAGTTGGGGGTTCTCAGCCGCCAAGGGATGCGATGGGTCAGGACCAATGCCCCGGCGGCGAGAACCGCGCTGACGAGAAGATACGGCAGGATGTTCCAGGGCACGTGGAGGAGCCCGCCGAGAACTCCGGCAAGTCCGGCGGCTGCTGTTGAGAGCAGTGGGGCGATGCCAAGGATCCCGCCCAACCGGAACTTCAGGCAGGACGCGATGGCGGCACCGGGAACATACAGGAGCAGAATCGCGACCGCCGACGCCGGAAGAATGGTCAGCCAGTTCACGACGGTATTTCCTCAGTCCTGTCCTCCGGCGACGTCTCCCGCAGCAGCCGCATGATGGCGCGCAGCTGTATGAGGGTTACCGCAATCTCGCCCACCGCTAGCCCGAGCGCGCCGCCCGGGCCGCCCATCAGGTGCGCCAGGATGACCATGGCCGGGAGCCCGACAAGGGCCCCAGTAATGGTGCTGGAGAAAACCACCCGCATCTGTTTGGCAGGCACCAGCCAGTGCGCTCCCGTGGAAGTTGTCACACAGACGAGGAGGAACGACAAACCGAACCAGAAACAGGTCCAAAATTCAGCTGCGTAAGCTGCGCCAAATATGGTGGCGCTGACCCACGGGCCAAGGAGGGACAGGATCAGCCAGCCTGCTGCGCCCAGGACTGACAAAGCCAGAAGAGAGAACCTTCGCCGCTCCTTGTGGTCCGAGCCGAACTCGTTGACCCAGCCTTGAAGGCTGTTACCCAACGCGGCCGTGGCGAGTTGCCCAATGCGGTACAGCTTCTCCGCTGATACGAACGCAGCCAACCCGGAGGCGGAGACAGCAGCCTGCACCACAAGGACGGGGGTGGAAGCATACGCTCCTGCGGCGACGGTCACGCCCGCTCCGCCCCTCAGCTCCCAGATTTCCCGAATCACTGTGCGGGGAGTCAGCCCGTGGAAGTCCGCCCGTTGAGCGTGATCCTTGTTGAACCACAAGGTTCCTGCAAGGCCGAGCAGCAGCAGCGCCAGTGGGTAGAGGAAGATCCCGCCGGTCGCGAACAAGAGCGGGATGACGCCCAGAGTCGCGACCATACGGGGAATAACGTCATACTTTGCGATCCTGCCGGCGTGCCCCGTCGCTATGCAGTACCAGGCCGGAGTAAGCCCTGCCGCCGCCTGGGCACAGGCCATCAGGAAAGCGACCCAGAACTGCTCTTTAACGCCCGTCAACGAGAGGACGCCTGCCATAAGGGGAACGGCGCAGATAAAGACATAAAATCGGGTAACGAAACTGGTGGCGTAGAGTCGGCGGCGGGTAACGGCGTCGCTTTCTGAGGCGACGGCGGCAGGACCTGTCAATGGCCACCCGAGCCCGATGACAATTGCCGCGATTGCCCCTACAGCCTGGCCCACGGCCAGGGAATTCCAGGCCGGCGGTCCACCCACTGTGGCGATGATGGGCAAGAGGATAAATGACGCCAGCGAGGCGAGCAGGGGCAAACCGGCGAAAGCCGCGATTCTTTTGATCATGCCGTCGTCCCGGCCGTGGTGCGTCGGCTACACGTAGTCATAGGCATCCTTGCCCAGGCGGCCGTTGACGAAGACGTCCTCAACCTCCCGCTTGAACCTGGATCGTTCGTTGAGGATGGTTTCGCGGTAGCTGCCTTGTTTCGCCACTTCCTGCTCGAAGTTGGCGATGAGCCGCGGCAGCATGGCTGCAGCGGTGGCAACCTCGGTATCTCCCGGCGTGATCTTGTGTTCCCAGGGAATAGGAACGTCAGCGTAGAAGGCGCCGGATCCGCGACGGGCCACGACGGTCAGGGCGCCGGAAAGTGTTGCTTCCCGAGGCATGCGGTCTTTACCGGGGTGGTGCCCCAGGTCCAAATAAACGCCGCATTGCTGCAGGGTCGCAACAACCTCGGCGCGGGTCATACCAACGATTGGCTGCCACTCGATGGTGGGTGGACTCGCCGCCTTAACCGCATCGATGATGTGTCCGCCCTTGGCGGGATTGTAGGTCACCAGTTGGCGGTTACGCTCAGCGGTGGCCGCGGCCTGGAATTCCTCCGTGGGGGTGTAGTCGGAGACCAAGGAGGGCACGACGTCCAACCTGGTGGCAACAAAGGCCCACGCATAGGAGGACTGCACGAGGTGGATTACGTCCTTGTCGGTGCGCAGCTTTGCCGGGGTCACGCCGTTCTTCCACATCCGCGCGAAGGGGACTGCGGCTTCCTTGGCCTTTTCAAATAGGCCGGCCGTGCTCCGGTACCACATGCGTTCGGCCATGAAGGTCAGCGAGTTATCAATGCTGAGCCACCAGCACATGCGACGGGCCTGCTTGATATGGGACACCTCGTGGACGTAGGTCTCCGGATAGACCACCACGTTTTCGGCGGAATCGACGATTTCAGTTGCCTCCGGGGCATCGTAAATCCCGTACTGCTCCACGCGCTCATTGCCTGCCGTGTGCGGATGGGGGACCAGGTAGGCGTCCTGCCCGAGCTCACGCAGCATATCGACCAGCTGATGGAGCGCTTCGGGCCCTCCTGTGCGCAAGCCGCGGTGATAGAGGACAAAGATTGATCCTGAGTTGGTGGTCATGAGTATTCTTTCGATGTTGACCGGGCAGTTCAGAGGAATGAGGGGAACTGGCGCTTAGCGCAAGCGGGCGGCAAGGTCGTCGTCTATCTTGCCCATCCTTTGACGGAGTGCGTCCCGGATGCCGGCTGCAGCGGCAATCGCGTGCTTGCGTCTGTTGGGACCGAATCCGAAGCGCACAATGTTGCTTTGGATTTCCATGTAGATTCTGCGCAGAACCCAGGCCGGCTGTTTCAGGGCATATCGGCGTGCAAGTGTCAGCGAGTTGCGGGTGATGTAGTAGACCCGGAACGGCGCGTGGTAATAGATGTAGAGCTTCTTGGGGCCGATGTGCGCATGCCAGCCGAGCAGCTTCATCGGTCGTGAACTGCCGAGGCTGTGCTCGAGATTACAGCCCCGTCCTGCCAGTGCACGAAGTCCGTGCTCCCTGAGCCGCGCATTGAATTCAGAATCTACGCAATCGATGAAGAACCCTTCGTCGAAGAGGCCCACTGCATCAAACGTGCTTGCCCGCACCAAGGTGCCGCTGGTCATGGGGTCGAAAATCTGGGGCTCGTCCCGACTGCCCCACACCGGGAGGGAAATATGATTGTGCGACTCCGCGCACACCATCCCTACGCTTTGCGGGTCACGGGACGACGCAACGGTGGCCAGCGCCGCACCGACGTAGTCTCCCGTGAACCTGGAGTCCTGGTCCATGGTGACGATCCACTCCGGGTTCCAGCGCTCGAGTGCTTCCTTGATTCCTGTGTTCAGGGCACGGGCAATCCCGGAATTGGTGGCGAGGCGCAAGACAACCGCCCCCGCCTGCTCCATCTCTGCCAGGGCTTCTGACACGTCGTCGCGCGAGCCGTCGTCCACAACGACGACGTGGGCGACGAAGCGCAGCAGCCACTTCACGTTGGCGACATTTTCTGCCGCGGGGTTATAGGCCGATACAACTCCACACACGTTGGGGTGGGGACTCGTCGGCGTGGGCTCGGGCTGCACCATCACGCCTGCCTCGTCTGCCGGGAGCGTCGCACGGCAACGTAGACGTTCCGCAGGAAGGCAATCCGTGCCCGAAGTATTTTTGAGGCTGAGCGGATACCGTGGGGCGTCAGGTTCTCGCCGTGAAGTCTGTGCAGGATGGTGTCTTCTTCCATGTAGACGATGGAGCGGTTGACGTTGCCCACAGTTGCCAGCCACTGGTCGTGGGATTCATTCATGTAAGGCGGGAACGGCAGTGCCTGGGCCAGAAGGTTCCGCCGAACGGCCATTGCGCACCCCCAATGGAGCCGGTAGCCGACCACGATGCCCAAGAGGTTGCGCAAGTAGTGGGTCGAGTCCTTTGCACGTAAACGAATCTCATGGAATGAGCCGAGGGCTCCATCGAAGTGCCTGCAGTTACTCACCACCATGTTTTTGCCGTCCAGGGCCGAAATCATGCTCTCCACACGGCCCGGCAGCCAAACATCGTCCTGGTCCGAAAGGAAGACGAATTCTCCCCGTGCCTCCCCGAGGGCTCTTTCAAACGTTGCAACATACCCGCGGTTTTGTTCGGCATCGATCAGCCGGATGCGGGCATCCGGAACAGCGGCGACGAGGGCAGCAGTGTCGTCGGTGGAACAGTCGTTCACTACAACGATTTCGTCGTAGGGGCCGAGTTCAGGAAGGATCGAATCGATCTGCTCCCTGATATGGCGCGCGCCATTGTAGGCAGCCATGCACACGCTGATGCGCGGCTGGGTGGTTGTGGGCTCCAAAAGTAATTCTCCTCACTCCGGGCGGTGCCAGCGGGGCGGGCAGGACCCCATGCAGTCTAGCAAGCCATGCCTGACGGGCCCGACAGGGGCCGGTCAACTATAATCGTGGGGAAGCCGCCGAGTTCTTCGAGCGGAGCCCACGGAAGGAATCCCAGGTCCATGACCGTTGACGTAATGCTGCCCTACTACGGCGATGTCGATCAGATGAAGCTCGCAGCCCGAAGCGTGATGAACCAGGAGAACGAAGACTGGCGGCTCATCGTGATCGACGATGGCTATCCGGACCCCGAGCCGGAACGCTGGTTCTCGACGATTACTGACCCTCGCGTTACGTACCTCAAGAACGAGAAAAACCTGGGTGCCAACGGCAACTATAAGAAGGCCCTGACCATGGTCGAGGCGCCTTACGTGGTCATCATGGGTGCAGACGACGTCATGCTGCCCAACTACCTGGACGTGGTAGTGGACGCATTCGAGACCTATCCGCATGCCAGTGTCGTCCAGCCCGGGGTCCAGGTCATCGATGAAAAGGGCATTGCCCGCATCCCTTTGGCTGATGCAGTCAAAAAGGCCTACGCGCCGAAGACCCGCGAGCGGATTGAGCTCAAGGGTGAGCAGATGGCTACCAGCCTGGTACGTGCTGACTGGGCATACTTTCCGTCGTTGGCCTGGCGGTCGGAGACCATCGTGCGGATCGGCTTCACGGACGGCCTGGACGTCGTCCAGGACCTGGCCCTGCTGCTGGACATAGCGGCGGAAGGCGGCTCCCTTATCGTGGACCCCACATTGTCGTTCCTGTACCGCAGGCACTCGGCCTCAGATTCATCCGTGCGTGCCCTGGACGGGCGGCGCTTTGACGAAGAGCGGCGCTTCTTTGAAGGGCAGGCCGCCCGTTTCAAGGAACTGGGCTGGAACCGCGCTGCCCGCGCAGCGTCCTTCCACACCACCTCGCGGCTGAACGCTGCGTCCTTGGTGGTCAAGTCTGTGGCCATGGGCAAGGTGGACTCCCTCCCGCGGCTGGCAAAGCACATCTTCGGCTGACCGATCGCATAGGAAAGGGAGCGCCCCGCGGGGGTCGCTCCCTTTTTTGTTTGGTCCGCCTGGCCAGGCCCGGGCAAATCCTCCTGCTACGCAGCGGGGCCGGCAGTACCGTCCTGTCGCGGGTGCGAACCGACGCTCTGCTGCAACGCCGAAAGCTCAACCTTCAACAGGGCCACCTCCTCGCAAAGAATGCGCACCTCGTCTTCGGCCTGCGACTGCTCACGGGACAAGTGAAGGCATACCCCGACAAGGAGGACCAGCGTGGTGATGAAGAGGAGGTTCGCGGGGACCTGGATTCCGAGCAGGCCACTGGCTTGCTCAAGCAGCGCGGGAAAAGCGGCCAGCAGCAGCGTGCCTATGCCGATGACGATCCAGAGAACGGCGTATTTCTCGCGCAGCTTCTGCCGCCGCAGCATTTCGAAGACGAAGAAGAGAATCGCCACGACGACGATGGAGCCCATAAGGAGGGACATGTGGATTCCTAGTTGGTCGAAGGTGTGGACTTCTTGCGCGTCAGCGCGAACAAGAGCGCCATCCCTGAGCGGCCAAGGTAGATGGCGGCCTTGATGGGGTCATGGCTCGGGGTGCCTCCCTGACGCTCCCTCATTGAAACGCCGACCTGGCGGACAGTGCAGCCTGAGCGGATCGCCACGACCAACGAATCGATCGTGTCGCCCAGGTACTCGGCGGGATAATGGTCCAGGTATTGGCGGATCGCTTTGGTGTTCGCTGCGCGGAATCCGGAGGTCACGTCGGTGAGCTTGGTCCGTGCCAGCCGGGATATTGTCCACGCCAGCACGTTCATCGCCCACTTTCGGGGGCCGCGAACGGTGTAGTTGCCCGCATCAGCGAACCGTGCACCGATGGCGATATCGGCCTCCCGCAATCCATCGAGGACTGCTTTGATGTCCCGGGGGTCGTGTTGTCCATCCGCGTCCACTTGGATGACCTGCCGGTACCCATGCATCTGGGCATATTTGAAGCCAGTCCTCATGGCACCACCGACTCCCATGTTGAACGGCAACTGCACAACTGTGGCGCCGGCTGCGCGTGCCACCCGGGCAGTGTCGTCACGGGAGCCGTCGTCAACCACCAACACGTCGCATGCCGGTCCGAACTCAAAGACTTCCGCAATGGTGTTGCCGATGGCTTCGGACTCATTCCAAGCCGGCATGATGACCAGGGTGTCGTGGCGTGCTTCGGTCATGCTGAATGTCCGCTCGTGATCGAGTTAACGTACTCGGTCAGGCGCGACCCAGCTGGCGGTGCTTCGAATCCGGCAGCCCTGATCTTGGAAAGGTCCAAGACACTGTTCAGCGGTCGGGGCGCAGCATCCTTTCCCTCGAAGTATTCCTTGGTGCTCACGCCCGTTACGGCGGTCCTGCTTTTGCCTGACAATTCGTAGACGTCGGCTGCGATGTCCGCCCACGACTGCGGGTCACCGTCGTTGCTCAGGTTGTACGTGCCATATTCCGCGCCGGAGTCCAGCAGATGCCGGATACCCGCCGCGATGTCGTCGGTGAAACTGAGCCGACCGTACTGGTCGTTCACCACAGAAGGCTCTACTCCGCGCGACGCGAGCGAGGCCATGGTGCTTACGAAGTTGGCACCGTCCCCAATCACCCAACTCGTGCGGACGATGTAGTGCCGGGGGACCACGCTGACGACTGCATCGCCGGCTGCTTTGGTTTGCCCGTAAACACCAAGCGGCGTCAGCGCTTCAGACTCTGCATGGACTTCCTTTGCGCCGTCGAAGACGTAGTCAGAGGACACGTGTACCAAGGTGAGGCCGTGCTCAATGGCAATCCGTGCAAGTTGCGTCAACGCCGTCACGTTTGTGGCCCAGGCGGCCGCCCGGCCTTCGGAAGTCTCGGCAGCATCCACTGCTGTGTAGGCTGCCGCATTAATGACAGTGGAATAGTTCTTCCAGTTGCGGTCCTCAAAAGCGTCCGGGCTGCCGAGGTCGAACTCACTGCGCGATGCAAACTCAACGGAACTTTCGCCGTCGTACTTCTTCCGCAGTGCCTTACCCAGCTGGCCGTTGGCCCCGATCACGAGGGTCTTCTTCGGTGGCATGGGCACGACGTCCGCGAGGCGGGGGTGCGCCTTGTCCTTGTCGGACAGTTCGGCGTCGGAGAGCGGGATGGGCCATTCGATAGCTACGGTTTCGTCCGCAAGGTTCAGGAAGGTGTACTGACCCTGCGCGTCCGCGGACCAGTGGTCGTTCACAAGGTAGGTGTAAGCCGTATTGTCCTCGAGCGTCTGAAAGGCATTGCCCACGCCGCGGGGAATGAAGATGGCCTGGCTGGGGTCAAGTTCGGCCGTGAAGACCGTGCCGAACGAAGGTCCTTCACGGAGGTCGACCCAGGCTCCAAAGATTCGGCCTGTGGCAACCGAAATGAACTTGTCCCACGGCTCGGCATGGATCCCGCGGGTGGTTCCGGCCTTCTCGTTAAAGGAGATGTTGTTCTGAACGGGGCGGAAGTCAGGCAGCCCGAGCGGCACCATCTTCTCCCGCTGCCAGTTCTCCTTGAACCATCCCCGGTTGTCACCGTGGACCGGAAGATCATACAGAACGACGCCGGGAATGGGTGTTTCGTGGGCAGCAAGCTTTTTCGAAAACTCCAAAGACATGGGTTACTGTCCCTGTTCCTTGTACTTCGCTTCTGTAGCGGCCTTCTGCGGGCGCCACCAGTCCTCGTTATCGCGGTACCAAGCAATGGTGGCTTCGATGCCTTCGTCGAAGTTGGAGAACTGCGGCTCCCACCCAAGCTCATTGCGCAATTTGGTGGAGTCAATGGCATAGCGCAGGTCGTGCCCGGGCCGGTCGATAACGTGGTCGTAGGCATCCGCGGCTTGGCCCATGTGCTTGAGGATAAGTTCAACGACCTCTTTGTTGTTCTTCTCCCCGTCGGCCCCGATCAGATAGGTCTCGCCGATTTTGCCCTTGGCGATGATCGCCAGCACGGCCGAGGAATGGTCGTTGGCGTGGATCCAGTCCCTGACGTTCTCACCCTTGCCATAGAGCTTGGGGCGGATCCCGTCGATAACGTTCGTGATCTGGCGGGGAATGAACTTCTCCACGTGCTGGTAAGGACCGTAGTTGTTGGAGCAGTTGCTGATCGTTGCCTGGAGGCCGAAAGAGCGTACCCATGCCCTTACCAGGAGATCGGAACCCGCCTTGGTGGACGAGTACGGGCTTGACGGGTTGTACGGCGTCTGCTCGGTAAAACGCTCGGGGTCATCCAACTCCAGGTCGCCGTAGACCTCGTCTGTGGAGATGTGGTGAAAGCGCTTGTTGTGCTTGCGTGCTGCTTCGATCAGGGTATACGTGCCGATGATATTGGTGTCCAGGAACGGGCGCGGATCGTGGAGTGAATTGTCGTTGTGCGACTCGGCAGCGTAGTGAACCACGACGTCGGAACCGGCGACGAGACCGTCGACAACGGACGGATCCGCGATATCGCCTTGAACAAAGGTGAACCGTTCCTGCGGAAGTCCCTGCAGTGACTCAAGGTTGCCTGCGTAAGTCAGCTTGTCCAAAACGGTGACGTGGTCTTCGGTGTTTTCCAAAACGTAGTGGACAAAGTTTGAGCCAATGAAGCCGGCACCGCCGGTAACAAGAAGTCGCTGCATAATTCCCAAGACTACCGGATTTGCCGCTGCTCTTAGCTAAAGGAAAGATGGGTGCATGCGCGGAATAATACTCGCCGGCGGTACCGGCTCGAGGCTCCACCCCATCACCTTGGGCGTCAGTAAGCAGCTGGTCCCGGTATACGACAAACCAATGATCTACTACCCGCTCTCCACCTTGATCCTCGCGGGCATCCGGGACATCCTTATTATCACCACGCCCCATGATGCGGAACAGTTCGAACGGCTCCTCGGTGATGGCTCCCGCTTTGGCGTCTCTATCACCTACAAGCAGCAGCCTTCTCCCGATGGCCTCGCCCAAGCGTTTGTGCTGGGTGCCGAGCACATTGGCGACGACACCGTTGCCCTTGTCCTGGGAGACAACATCTTTTACGGACAGGGTATGGGCACGCAGCTGCGCCGTTTTGAAGATATAGACGGCGGAGCCGTTTTTGGGTACTGGGTGGCAGACCCTAAAGCGTATGGAGTGGTGGAGTTCGACTCCACAGGCAAGGCCATCTCGCTTGAGGAGAAGCCGGAGAGGCCGAAGAGCCATTACGCTGTGCCGGGCCTTTACTTCTATGACAATGACGTCGTGGAAATTGCCCGGAATCTCAAGCCTTCGGCAAGGGGCGAACTTGAGATCACCGACGTTAACCGCACGTACCTGGAGCGCGGGAAACTGCAGGTGGAAATTCTCCCGCGAGGGACGGCCTGGCTCGATACCGGTACTTTCAACGATCTCAACGACGCGTCCAACTTTGTTCGCACTACCGAGAACCGCCAAGGGTTGAAGATCGGGGCGCCTGAGGAAATTGCCTGGCGGCTGGGTTTCCTGACAGATGACGAGCTCAGGGAACGGGCCGAACCCCTGGTGAAAAGTGGCTACGGGTCGTACCTCATCGATTTGCTTGAGTACGGTCACTGACTACCCGAACACGGCATGTGCCGGGATTGACCGCAAATAAGTGAAGGGCCTGAGCCCGGTGGATACCGGGTTCAGGCCCTTTCTTATGTCGCAGGTAGTTGTCGCAGTCAGTTAAGGCGAATTGTCGCTCCGCCTGCTGCCGTCCAGCTTATGCTGCCGCCCTGGAAGGTCTGGCTGCAGGCCGTCTTGTCGGAGGAACAGGTTTGGCCGCCCGTGGGGTACGCGAGTTGGCCGTTTTCGAATCCCTGGCTTGCCCAGCGCTGCTGGATGGGCCCGGGCAGCATCAATTGCGCCCCGCTCGTTGCGGACCACATCACGGTTCCCTTTTCGAAATTCTCGAAGCATCCACCGTTCCTCAGCCCGCAAATGGCTTCGCTGGTGGGATACCCGAGGGATCCGTTCTCGTATCCCGTGGTGGCCCAGCGATCCCTGATAGGCGTCGACATCATGGCCTGCGCTCCCGTGGAGTACGAGTACATGATGGTCCCCTTGGCGAAGTTCTGGAAGCATCCGCCATTCCTGAGGCCACAGATTTGTGCACTGACTGGATAGCCGAGCTTTCCGCCCTCGTAACCGGTGCTTACCCATTCGTCCCGGACAGGGCCGAACATGACAGCATTCGCGCCGGATTGGGGGGACCACATTGCTGTTCCATTGAAGTAGTTTTGGAAGCATCCGCCGTCCACCAAACCACAAATCACATTGGAGGCCGGATAGCCAAGGACACCGTTCTCGAAGCCCGTCTTTTGCCAGAGGTCCCTGATGGGACCCACGAGGCTCGGCTGTGCACCGGTCTGAGGAGAGTACATCAGTGCTCCACCGGCAAACATTTGGAAACACCCACTGTCCTTCAGTCCGCAGTATTGTGTGGATGTCGGATATCCCAGGCTTCCGGATCCCCAGCCCAGGCGCTCCCATCCTGCGGCCATTGGGCCGGCAGCTACCGTTTGCGGGGCAGTCGTTGCCGAGTAGGCTACAACGCCCTGCTCGAACGACTGCCGGCACTCCGTCTGAACTGCCCCGCAACTTGCCCGGCTGGTGGGATAGCCGAGCCGGCCATTTTCGAATCCGGACTTCCCCCAGTAATCCAGGATTTTGCCCGTCAGTGCGTAGGCACCGGTGGTGGGCGAGAACATCACTGTCCCGCTTTGGAAGAGCTGATAGCAACCACCGCCCCGGAGCCCGCACACCTCCCCTGCGACGGGGAATCCGATGGGTTCACCATTACTGCGGGCAGTTTTCCAGGCTTCGCCGATACCCATGAAGACGGGCCAGGCGCCGGATGTGGGCGTCCACCCGATGACTCCACCGCTGAAGTTTTGAGTGCAGGAAGACGTGGTGCAGAGGGCCTCGCCGTTCGGGTATCCGAGCAGGCCATTTTCGTACCCTGCGCGCGCCCATGCATCCAGAATTGGACCTGTCCTGACTAGCCGTGCTCCGGTTGTCGGACTCCAGAGAACCGAGCCTGCCTGGAAGAGCTGGAAGCAGCCCCCGGACTTGAGTCCGCAGGTTTGATTGCTCAGGGGATAACCCAGTCCACCGTTTTCGTAACCCTGCGCCGCCCAGTAATCCCGGATCGCGCCGAATGGTACTTGTGCAGCCACCGTACCCGGCGACCACATTATTGACCCGCCCTGGTAGTTCTGGAAGCATCCGTTGTTCTTGAGCCCGCAGATGACGCCGGAAACCGGGTAGCCCATCTGTCCGTTCTCGTAACCGCCGGCAGCCCACGCGTCCCGTATCGGCCCAATAAGGCTAGGCTGCGCGCCCGTTGACGGTGACCACATCACAATGCCTGTCTCATACCCCCGGAAACAGCCCCCGTCCCGGAGTCCACAGACGGTCTCCGAGGTCTGTGCTTTTAGGGACGGCATTGAGGCGCGAAGGGCATCTATGGCGCGGATGGCTGCCGGTGGAATTCCGCTGGAAGCAAATGCTTTGAGGCCTGCGTAGTCGCCGTTCCAGACATTGGAGTCACCCGCGAACGGCCCGGTGCTGCTGTACTGCCAGATGCTGTAGGTGCCCCAGCTCCCCGTCGGAATGGCGCCGGCGTCGTTCGTGGCCGAGTAGGGGTAAGCAGCGACCCAAAGCGGATATTCCCCGAGACCGGTGGGGTTGCCTAGGCACTGGTTCCACCAACTCGTATTCGTGTAGATGACGGGTAGTCTTCCGGTCAGCGACTGCATGGTATTGCCAAAATCCTGGACCCAGGAGGTCAGCTGAGCCTGGGACATGCCGTAGCAGGTGTCGCCGAAGTAGAAGCCGTTGATGGTCCGGCCCTCATAGGGGTTGAACTCGAAGTCAAGAACCGGCGGCATTGTGTAGCCATCCCCGGACCATCCGCCGCCGTTCTGGACAAAGTAGCGTGCCTGGTCGGCGCCGGAGGACCAGTTGGGGATGGCGAAGTGGTAGGCGCCCCGGATCATGCCAACGTTTCGCGCGCCCTGATACTGAGCTCCGAACAGGTCATTGGTGAAGTAGTTTCCCTCCGAAGCCTTCACGTAGGCGAACCTTGCACCCATGTTCCACTGCTGCTGCCAGTCGACGTTGGTCTGGTGTCCGCTGACGTCCAGTCCCTGTACGCCGAAGGAGGGCATCCACGTGCCCTCTGTTGCAAGCGATTCCGCATTCAGCTTCTGAACAGCGCCCGACGGGGACGCCGAGGTCACCCGCTTGGACCGTTGTCCCATCTCCGCTCCACCGGGGCCGATTGCCTGGGCCATCGATTGCGCAGCTGCCGTTGTCGGCGAAGAGGCTGCAGGGGAAGGCTGTGGGGAGGACGTCGTTGTCGGTGCCGGTGCGGGAACTGTTGGTGCCGGTCCGGGAGTTGTTGGTGTGGGGGACGGCGTTGGGGTCGCAACCGGCGAAGCGGCGGCAGTCTGCGAGGGTGCCGGACTGGGCTCGACAGCGGAAGCGGCTCCCGTTAGGCCAGGGCCGATCAGCAACGAGACAGCCAATAGGCCAGCCCCGAAGGACGTCATGATTGGGCGACGGGACTGAGACAGGTTCCGCTTCATATGTGCTCCGGAGACAATGCGGCGCTCCCCAAAGCGCCTCTTTGGATACTGCTCAGGCGAATTCCCCCAGGAAGGCACCTGATAGTGCTATTTCGATAAATAACGCGCTCACCTTAGCACCAGTGTTACTGGGGTAACTAGTGATTCTGATGTTACTCGTGTGAATCTTGCGCAGGTCCATGCCAAATCTTGAGGTCCTGCCCGAATCCTGCACGTTCCTGTTTATCCACATTGCTGCATCGATGACTTGTTGCCGGAGTCACCTCTACTTAGGCTGGACCCAGTCGCACTGCCTCCGCCGGGGGCGGCAGTCGTTTGGGGGACAAATGGACGCGCTGGGAATAGTCGAGGACGAAGTCCGCGAGCTGATCCGCCGCCGCGGGCTGGATCCGTTGAGGCAGGCAGGCGAGGTCCGCCGGTTGGTCGAAGCCGCGGTCTCGGACTATGACGAGCGCGCGTTGTTGGGACCGCTTCCGCCGCTGGGTCCGCTTGATGCAGCCCGGCGGTTCCTCTTCGATGCGGTGGCAGGGTTTGGAGTACTTCAGCCGCTCCTGGATGACCCCACGGTGGAGGAAATCTGGCTCAACGCACCCAATGAGATCTATGTGGCGCGCAACGGCGAGTCCGAGCTGACTTCGCTGAGCCTCTCGGAACAGCAAGTGCGGGACCTTGTGGAGCGGATGCTTAAAAGCTCCGGCAGACGACTGGACATGTCGTCACCGTTCGTCGATGCCGCTTTGCCGGACGGTTCACGACTGCATGTTGTGATTCCCGATGTAACCCGCCGTCATTGGGCCGTCAACATCCGCAAGTTCGTTGTGAAGGCCAGCCGGCTCGAACATCTTGTCGATTTGGGAACACTGACACCGCAGTCGGCGCGCTTTCTCGGTGCCGCAGTATCCAGCGGACTCAACATCCTGGTATCAGGAGCGACCCAGGCAGGCAAGACAACCATGCTGAACTGCCTGGCAGCCAGCATTGGAAGCCGGGAACGCGTCATTACGGTGGAGGAGATCTTCGAACTGCAGTTTCCGCTCAGGGACGTGGTAGGTCTTCAATGCCGCCAACCCAACCTGGAAGGTGAAGGTGAAATTCCGCTCCGCCGGTTGGTGAAGGAAGCGTTGCGAATGCGCCCGGACCGCTTGGTGGTGGGGGAGGTGCGGGAAGCGGAGAGCCTGGACATGCTGATAGCACTCAACAGCGGTCTTCCGGGCATGTGCACCGTCCACGCTAACTCGGCCCATGATGCCGTCACCAAGATCTGCACGCTGCCGCTACTCGCAGGGGACAACATCTCCAGCGCCTTCGTCGTGCCGACGGTCGCCTCCTGTATAGACCTCGTGGTGCACTGCAGCAGGCACCCCGATGGAACGCGGCAGGTCACCCAGATCCTTTCGCTGGGCCGGCGTGTGGAAAATGGCATCATCGAGTCGTCGTTAGTCTTCGCCCTGGACAACGGAGTCCTGCAGGCTTGCGCCAACGCCATGCCGGCGGCAGAGAAATTCTCACGGGCAGGCTATGACGTGGCCGCACTGCTGGATCCGCGATGATGTCCGCTCTCATGGGCACCACCGCGGGTATCGGTCTCTTCCTTATTTGGTGGTCCTGTTGGGAAGTGCCCGACCGCGGAAACAGGGAACGCAAGCCTGGCCGCCTCGCCGAGCTGCTCGCCGGGGCGGGTGTAGATAAGGTCTCAGTCCGTGGCCTGGTCGGCACGTGCCTGGGGCTCGGGGCTTTCGTTGCACTCGTGTTCTTCGGGTTTAGCCGCTCGTGGCCCCTTGCCGTCTGTTTCGGGCTATTCGGTACGTGGTTGCCAATCACTGTCCTCCGATGGCGGGCGAAGAAGAGAAGGGCAATGCTGCGCCAGCTTTGGCCCGACGTCGTCGACCACCTTCGATCCGCCATCCGGGCGGGTCTGCCCCTGCCTGAGGCCCTCATTCAGCTTGGCGATAAGGGTCCTGAGGAATTGCGTCCCATCTTTCGTGAGTTCGGTGCCGACTACCGGGCCGGCGGCCAATTTGATGGCTCCCTGAACAAACTTAAGCAGCGGCTGGCGGACCCGGTGGCTGACCGCATTGTCGAGGCGCTCCGGCTGACACGGGAAGTGGGTGGCTCGGACCTGGGGAAGCTCCTGGGCACGCTTGCCGAATTCCTCAGGGAGAACTCCCGTACCCGAAGTGAGCTTGAGGCGCGGCAGTCGTGGACCATCAGTGCGGCGCGGCTGGCCGTTGCGGCGCCGTGGATCGTGATGATCCTGCTCTCGACCAGGCCTGAAGCCATCAGGGCCTACAACACGCCCGTGGGCGCCGCGGTCCTGCTCGGCGGCCTGGTGGTGTCACTCATTTGCTACACCGCAATGCTCAAAATTGGTGCCCTGCCGCAGGATGAAAGAGTGCTCCGATGATCATGGTTAGCCCTGCAGCAGTGATCTGCGGCATCGGGTTTGGTCTTGGGCTATGGCTCGTGATCTTCCGGGCGCCTCCAATGCGCGCCATGACGCTGTCTGAACGTATTGAGCCCCAGCTGAAGTCGCACAACCTGGAATCGCGCCTCCTGGTGGCGGGTGAGCAGAACTTGACTCCTTTCGGCCCCCTTGGACGGATCCTCCGTCCTGTCTTGAAGGATTGGATCTCCTCTTTGGGGAAGCTCAATCCCTCGCCGGGGGCTACCGGGCGGCGACTCGCGCAGGCAGGAATCAATAAATCACCCCTCGACTTCCGTGCAGAGCAGTTGCTGTGGGCTGCGGCCAGTTTTGTCGCCGCACTGATGGTCGTCCTTCTGGGAGCAGCAGCAGGCAGGTTCAGCCCTGTTCTTGCGGCAGCAGTGATCCTCGGCAGCTCTGCGGGCGGCTTCGTGCTTCGGGACTATTGGCTCGGCGTTCAAGTCCGCCGCCGGGAAGGGCGGATGATGGCAGAGTTTCCCAGCCTTGCAGAGCTCATGGCGCTCGCCGTGGGCGCAGGGGAGAGCGCAACGGGAGCATTGGACCGCGTTTGTCGGAGCGCCACCGGTGAACTTTCAAAGGAATTTTCAAAGATTCTCGCTGAGACAAGGGCTGGAAAGCCTTTGGTCCTCGCCCTGCAGGAATTCTCCGCCCGCACCGACCTCCCGCCTTTGGTCAGGTTCGTTGACGGCATCATTGTCGCGGTGGAAAGGGGGACACCCCTGGCGGACGTGCTTCGTGCGCAGGCACAAGACGTACGTGATTCAGCTAAACGGGACCTCATGGAGGCTGCAGGCAAGAAAGAGATCGCAATGATGGTCCCGCTGGTCTTTGGAGTCCTTCCCCTAACCGTGGTGTTTGCGGTCTTTCCCGGCATCGCCGCCATCAATCTGGGCTTCTGAACGGCAAAAGGAACGGAAGCCCGCAGCTTTGAGTACCTATCCAAACTCCCATTCCGCAACCAGACAGGACGCACGATGAAATCCATGGGAACCCGTTGGCTGATGCTGCTTCTAGGCCTCGCGGCCTTACTGCAGCCCAATCGGACCAGCCCCGCAAGGTCGCGGCGCCTTCGACGCTACCGGTTTCACGTCCTCCGGAGCGTTCCGTTATCACCGTCCCGCGCCGGTGATAACCCTGAGCGCGGTGACGTCCCGGGGTGGGTGATGATCACCTTGATGTCCGCGGTCCTGGTTGCGGCCCTGCTTGCGCTTGCCGGACCAGCCCTTGAGGCCATGTTCAACCAGGCTATGGACAAGGTGGGGAACTGATCCATGAGAGCGTACGCTCCCGGCCTGGGGGCGCCGCCGGAGCTGGCCCGGCCGGGTGAGCAGGGTTCAGCGGTAGTGGACTTCGTCTTGGTCGGTGGGCTGCTGACGATGTTCTTCCTCGCGGTCATCCAGTTGACGCTGGTGTTGCATGTCCGGAATACCCTTATCGATGCTGCTGCGTCCGGTGCGCGGTACGGGGCGCTTGCTGACCGCAGCGCCTCCGATGCCGAGGAGCGGACAAGGAGCCTCATTGGTACAGCCCTGAACCAGAGCTTTGCTGAACAGGTGAGTATCCGGGAAGTGACGGTGCAGGGGATGCGCACCCTTGAGGTCACAGTTCGGTCTCCCATGCCGGTCATCGGGTTGATCGGCCCGAGGGACATGCTGGAGGTGAGGGGCCATGCTGCTGTCCAACCCTGACCTCTCCAGCTTCAATCCGTTGTCCAGGCACAATCCACCTCCTGCTTCCACCGAACATCGCACAGGGCTGGCACGGGCAGGCGGCGGGGCAGGGCAGGTGATTTTCCGGAAGACGGCTGAGGGTTGTGGAATGGACGGGGTGTTGCGGTGGCTGGCAGGCGGGGAGGAATCAGGCTCCAGGCAGCCCCCGACAGACGAACAAGGCAGCGCGGTGGTCGAGTTCGTATTCCTTGCCCTCCTGCTCATGGTCCCGCTGGTCTATTTTGTTATTACCGTCGGCCAGATCCAGGGCGGCTCCTTCGCCGTCGTGGGCGCCGCGGACCAAGCCGCGAAAGTGTATGTTGCCCAGCCCGATGCTTCGACCGCCCAGTCGACTGCCGAACAGGCCGTGGCCCTCGCGCTTTCCGACTTCGGCCACCAGGTAGAACGGGCCAGCCTGGTCACCACCTGCAATCCCTCCGACTGCCAGGCTGCCGGGACGACCGTGACAGTGACCGTCAGCCTCACCATCCCCCTTCCGTTCGTACCCTTCGCCGAAGGGCTGACGGCCACCCGGGTGGAAGCCTCTTCCACCCAAATCGTGGGCAGGTACAGGTGAACCGCAGGGAACCGGATGACAGCGGACAGGTGCTGGTGATGATTCTTGGCTACGTTCTCCTTGCACTCTTGGTCGCGACAGTGGTCATGGGCATCTCCGCCGTCTACTTGGAGCACAAGCGCTTGCTGTCACTTGCGGATGGAGCGTCCCTTGCAGCTGCCGACAGCTACACACTGGGCGAGGTCGGCTCACAAGGTGGAACCCCGTCAGCTGTACTCAATCCTGCCCGGGTCCGTAACGTGGCTGCCGACTTTGTGGCCAGAAGTCCTGCATCCCAGCGTTTTTCCGCACTGGCCGTGACAGGGGAGACGGGAACACCGGATGGTTCCACCGCCGTGGTGGTCCTGTCCGCCGCCGTGCACCCGCCCGTGGTCAACTTCCTGATTCCCGACGGTATCCGCATTGAAGCAACATCGACCGCGCGTTCGCGGTTGACCCGGTGAACGGATGACGCGACGAACAGTTGACTCTATAGTTGCCAGCCCCGTGCAGGCGTGACCCGCCGGGGTCGGGCGCCCCGACGTACCTGCGCGCCGGGCCGTATCCACCGATAGCGTAGGCTTAAACCACCATGGCCAATATTGATTTTTCCGCTGAAATCCGTGCGCTCCGCGCCACCTACGAGTCCATCGAACGCGTCAGCGATGTGGAGACACTCAAGGAAGACATCGCCGAACTCAGCGAACGGGCAGGGGAACCGGACCTGTGGGATGATCCCGCGGCCGCCCAGAAAATCACCTCCCGCCTCTCACACCGCCAGTCGGAGCTTGAACGCCTCACCAAGCTCGAATCCCGGATTGACGATCTGGAAGTCCTGGTGGAACTCGGGCAGGACGAGGACGATGCCGACTCGATGGGGGAGGCCGCCACCGAACTCGAGTCCATTAAGAAGGCCCTCAAGGAACTGGAAGTCGTGACACTGCTGTCCGGCGAGTACGACGAGCGCGAAGCCGTGGTGTCAATCCGCGCGGGCGCGGGGGGCGTGGACGCGGCGGACTTTGCAGAGATGCTGCTCCGCATGTACCTTCGCTGGGCTGAACGGCATGGCTACCCCACGACCGTTATGGATACCTCCTATGCGGAGGAGGCCGGCCTGAAATCTGCCACGTTCGAAGTCAAAGCGCCTTACGCCTACGGCACGTTGAGTGTGGAAGCCGGCACCCACCGCCTCGTCAGGATCAGCCCGTTCGACAACCAGGGCCGCCGCCAGACCTCGTTCGCCGCAGTGGAAGTCATCCCGCTGATTGAACAGACAGACTCCATCGAGATCCCGGACAACGAGATCCGGGTGGACGTGTTCCGTTCGTCCGGCCCGGGCGGCCAGTCGGTCAACACCACCGACTCCGCGGTCCGACTGACCCACATTCCCACCGGCACTGTAGTTTCCATGCAGAACGAGAAATCCCAGCTGCAAAACCGTGCCGCTGCCATGCGCGTCCTGCAGTCGCGGCTCCTGCTGCTGAAGAAGGAGCAGGAGGACGCCGAGAAGAAGGCCCTGGCTGGCGACGTCAAGGCGTCCTGGGGCGACCAGATGCGTTCCTATGTCCTGAACCCGTATCAGATGGTCAAGGACCTGCGCACCGAACACGAAGTGGGCAACACGTCAGCGGTGTTCGACGGCGAGATCGACGACTTCATCGATGCCGGCATCCGTTGGCGTACGGATAACCGCAACGCCGCCAACAACAACTGATTGCGGCCGCGCTCTCAACAAAGGAACTGCCCCGGCATCGGGATGCCGGGGCAGTTCTTTGTCGGTGGCACGAAAGGATGGCAGTCTCCGGGTCTATTTCCTGTCCGCGGAGCCGCGGCGCCGAAGCGTGTTCCAGCGGGCGGTGAGTCCCCATTTGGTGACGTTGATCATGGCTTCGATGACGATGTTGCCGCTCATTTTGGAGGCGCCGAGTTCGCGTTCGACGAAGGTGATGGGGCGTTCTTCGATGCGCAGGCCCAGTTTGGCCACGCGCCAGGCCAGGTCCACCTGGAAGCCGTAGCCGACGGAGTCGACCTGGTCGAGGTTGAGTTTTTCGAGGGTGGTCCTGCGGAAGGCGCGGTAGCCGCCGGTGACGTCCTTGATCGGCAGGGCGAGCATCAGCCGGGCGTAGGCGCTGCCCACCCGGGAGATCGCCTGGCGGTACAGGGGCCAGTTGACCACGCTGCCGCCGGGAACCCAGCGGGAGCCCATGGCCAGGTCGGCGCCCTGCTCCACGGCTTCGAGCAGCTGGGGCAGTTGTTCGGGCTGGTGGGAGCCGTCTGCGTCCATTTCCACCAGGACGTCGTAGCCGGCGTCCAGGCCCCATTTGAACCCGGCGATGTAGGCGGCGCCCAGGCCTTCCTTGCCCTTGCGGTGCAGGACGTGGACCTGGGAGTCCTCGGCGGCGAAGCCGTCGGCGAGCTGGCCGGTGCCGTCGGGGCTGTTGTCATCGACCACCAGCACGTCCGACGCCGGAACGGCCTTGCGAAGGCGCTGGAGCGTCTTGGGCAGCGA
Source organism: Paenarthrobacter sp. 22069 (assembly GCF_052046035.1). Taxonomy (NCBI): domain Bacteria; kingdom Bacillati; phylum Actinomycetota; class Actinomycetes; order Micrococcales; family Micrococcaceae; genus Paenarthrobacter; species Paenarthrobacter sp. 22069. The sequence continues at coordinate 204,219 of NZ_JBQEQF010000008.1, forward strand.
TTCCAGTTCGTTGTAGGTGGGAATGATCGTAAGGACGCGCACAAAAGGCCTTCCTGG
>NZ_JBQEQF010000009.1:0-25447 GCF_052046035.1 Paenarthrobacter sp. 22069
TGTACTCAGCCAGTAGGTTGGTTGCACCTGCTGATGGGTGGTTTGCCTCCGAGGCTGCCGTGCGGCCGGTGGTTGTTGTAGAAGTTTAGCCAGGGCTGCAGCGCGTCGGTGCGGGCCTGGTTGGATGTGAAGGGTTGGCGGTAGGCCCAGCATTCCTGGAGGGTGCGGTTGAAGCGTTCTGCTTTGCCGTTCTGCCAGGGATGGCGGGGTTTGATCAGGATATGTTTGGCACCCAAAGCAGCCAAGGCGTCCTGGAAGTCGCGGGAGAGCCGGTAGGCGAAGGCGTTGTCGGTCATGACACGCCGGACGGGTGCGCCGTTCGCTGCCATGGCGGCGGCGGCCCGGGTGAGGAACCCGGCGCAGGTCGGGCCTTTCTCGTCGGGCAGGACCTCGGCGTAGGCGAAGCGGGTGTAGTCGTCCACGGCGACGTGGACGTAGTCAAAGCCCATCCTCTGATGCGACTTGCGGTGGTTTGCCGCGCTCTGGGAAGGGTCGGCCCGCCACCCCCCGCCGTCAGGGATCCGGCCAAGTTTCTTGACATCGATATGGATCATGTCCCCTGGGGCGTCTCGTTCGTAGCGGCGGTCGGTAGCCCGGGACGCGCGGATCCGTTCCCCGGTCACCGGGTCCAGATCCCACAACCTGGGCATGCCCGCCCTGGCCAAAATCCGGGAGACCGTCCGGGCGCTCGTGCGGCAGCGCAAAGCCAGGTCCGTTGGCCCTTCGCGGTGCTCCACGCGCTGGGTCAGGACATCGGCAACGACTTCCGCCGAGGTGGCGTGGGGGCAGGATCTTGGTCGGGAGCTGCGGTCCTCGAGGCCGTCCCAGCCGTGGGCACGGTACCGGCTGAGCCAGCGGTGCGCGCAAGTCCGCGAGATGCCCATTTCCTTCGCCACGTGAGCGACGGGACGGCCGGCGAGGACGCGCTCGACGAGGATCCGCCTACCATTCGGAGTCAGACGGGCATTACGGTGAGACATGAGGACCTCTTAGTCGTTGGCTGTGTGTGGTAACCACCAACCTAAGAGGTCCTCACCTATTCACGATGTAACCAACGTCCTGACTCAGTACATCTAGGGCTGCGTTTTCAGTCCGCGGCCGGGTCGGTCACCGGCGCCCGGGCAGGCGCGAGGTTCATGCTGGAAGGCCACGCCTACGGACGGGGCCCAAATGCCCTATCCCTGCTGCGTGCCGCCCGGGTATGTTCGGCCTCATGCGGCACGACGGCGACCTGCGCCTGCGGGAAGTGGGCTGAATGAGGAGGGCTCCCTCCCTGCCTGCGGGGATCGATGAAAGTCCGGGCAGCGCTGACAACGGGACGGCGACAGTAGCGCCGCTGCGTAAGGCATGGGGTGTTCTCAGGCGGTACCCCGTCGTCGCACTCACCTGCCTGGTGCTGGCGCTCACCCTGGTGCTGCTGCCGACGGGGCTGGACCTGCAGGTCCGTATCCTGGCGTCCGGCTATGCCGCCGTGATTGTGGTGGCGCGTGCTGCCGGCATGGTCCGGTCGTTGCGTGAGGGGCGGTGGGGGATCGACCTCCTGGCCCTGATGGCGATCGTCAGTACCGTGGCCGTGGGCGAGTATCTTGCAGCGCTGGTGGTCATCCTGATGCTCACCGGCGGAGAGGCGCTGGAGGACTTCGCCCAGGGTCGGGCCGCCCGTGAACTGCGCTCCCTCCTGGACCGGGCACCCCGCTTTGCACACCGGGAAGGCCCCGGGGCTCCGCTGGAGGAGATACCAATCGGCGACGTGGTTCCGGGGGACGTACTGGTGGTCCGGCCCTCCGAACTGGTGCCGGTCGACGGCGAACTCCTGTCCGAATCGGCGGTTCTTGATGAGTCATCGCTTACCGGGGAAAGCCTGCCGGTGGAGCGCAGCAGGGGGCAAGGACTGCTCAGCGGCTCGGTGAACGGCGAAGCCGCCATTCGCCTCCGGGCAGCAGCCACCGCTGCCGACTCCCAGTACAGCCGCATCATCGCCCTGGTCGAGGAGGCGTCCAACAGCCGCGCCCCCGTGGTCCGGCTCGCCGACCGCTACGCCGTGCCTTTCACCCTGCTGGCCTTCCTGATGGCGGGGACGGGGTGGTTCCTCTCGGGTGAGGCACTTCGCTTCGCCCAGGTCCTGGTGGTTGCCACGCCCTGCCCGCTCCTGATCGCCGCACCGGTGGCGTTCCTGGCCGGGACCAGCCAGGCCGCCCACAAGGGCATCATCATCAAGAACACACGCACCCTGGAACAGCTTGCAAAGGCCCGGACAGCCGTCTTTGACAAGACCGGAACCCTAACCTCGGGCAGGCCTCTTTTGGACGAAATACGGGTGGCGCCGGGGCTGGGCCTCTCCCTGGGCGCGGACAGGATCCTCCAATTGGCGGCCTCCGCCGAACAGTATTCCTCCCACGTGCTGGCTGCTTCCGTGATCCAGGCCGCCGACGCCGCCGGTCTTGACCTCCTGCCCGTCCAGCACGCCACGGAAAGCGCCACGAAAGGGGTGGAGGCCCGGTGCGGGGGACACCGGGTGGTGGTGGGCAAGGCCGGCCTGGTGGAAAGTCTGTCGACGGGTTTCCAGGAGGCTGTCCTGCGCACCGGCCAACTGGCGGTCTATGTGGGGGTGGACGGCGAATATGCCGGCGCCCTGGTCATGAAAGACCCGTTGCGCCATGACGCGGTGGATACGCTTGCCCGGCTGCACACCCTGGGCGTCAGGCACACCATGCTGCTGACCGGCGACGTCCACGCCACGGCCGCGCACATTGCCCGGGAAGCCGGGATTGGCAGCATCCAGGCCGAATGCCTCCCCGAGGACAAGGTCAACGCCGTTGCCGCCCTCCAGGAGCGGCCCGTCCTGATGGTAGGCGATGGCGTCAATGACGCCCCCGTCCTTGCCGCCGCTGACGTGGGGATTGCGATGGGCGCCAAGGGCGCCACGGCGGCCAGTGAATCAGCGGACGTGGTGGTCATGCTTGATGACCTGTCCAAGGTGGCTCTCGCCGTGGCTATTGGAAAGCGGACCGTGTCCGTGGCCCTCATGAGCATCTGGACCGGAATAGGACTCAGCATTGTACTGATGGCCATCGCCATGACGGGATACATACCGGCGGTGACCGGTGCCCTCCTGCAGGAGATGGTGGACCTTGCCACCATCCTTAACGGCCTGCGGGCGCTGCACGGTGCCGAGCACCAACGTGCGGTGCGGGGTCTGCCGCCGGCATGACTTTTGGCCCTTCCCAGCCCAGGGCCCAGCCGGGAACGTAGTGTCCATGAACGCAGAAACAGGGGCTAAGCCCGTCATCGTCGGTGTTGATGGCTCTGAATACTCCTCGGCCGCCCTCCGGTACGCGGGGACGCTGGCGTCCCGGCTGGGCACCCGGCTCGAGGTCATCTCCTGCGTGGGAATGCCGGACTACCTGGTGATGTCCCGCCTTGAAGGGGCTGACCGCCAGTTCACCGCCAGGCTGGAGGACGCGGCAGGCCGCCTGGTGGAGGACGCCCTGGGCCGGGCCTTCTCCGTGGAACGGCCGGAGAACATCGATGTCAGCATTAAGTTCGGCCCGCCTGCGAAGGTGCTGGTGGACGAGAGCCGCCGCGCACAAATGCTGGTGGTTGGACGGCACGGTGAAGGCGGCCTGCTGAAATCGTCCATGGGCTCCGTCAGCAAGGCTTGCGCTGCGCATTCCGCCTGTCCGGTGCTTCTCGTGGGGCAGGAGGCGGACCCTGTGTGAGGACCGCGGACGGCCTGAGTTCTGAGCGGGCCGCCCAACTCCTGAAGGAGGCGGGCCCCAACCAGCTTCCAGCAGAAAAACCGGTCCCGCAGTGGCGCAAGCTCTGGGGTGAGATGACGCATTTCTTCGCCCTCATGCTCTGGTGCGCCGCGGCGCTCGCCTTCATCGCGGACATGCCGCAACTGGCTGTGGCGATCATCGTCGTCGTCATTGTCAACGGGGTGTTCGCCCATATCCAGCAGGAACGTGCCCAGCATGCGGCTGCAAGGCTCCGCGGACTGCTCCCGGCCGATGTGGTGGTGCGGCGGGACGGGGCGGCGCGGAAGGTCCACGCCAGTGAACTCGTGGCCGGCGATGTGGTGCTGCTCTCCGCCGGCGACCGCGTGCCGGCGGACCTGGCACTCCTGTCGGTGTCAGGCTGCGCGGTGGATGAGTCCATGTTGACGGGGGAGAGCGTCCCGGTGCCCAAGGCGGCGGGAGACGCCGCGTGGGGCGGCACTTTCCTGGTCAACGGCTATGCGGAGGCGACGGTGTCCGCCACCGGCGGCAGGACGCGGCTTGCCGGCATAGCCGCGCTCACGAGCGGAGCTGTCCCTCCACCCACCCCGCTCGCCCTGGAACTGCGCCGCATCGTGCGGATTACCGCCGGTATGGCATTGGGCATCGCAGCCGTCTTCTTCCTGGCCTCACTGCTGGTGGGGTTCCAATGGCGCGATTCATTCCTCTTCTCGATCGGCGTGGCCGTCGCGCTGGTTCCCGAGGGCCTGCTGCCCACGGTGACCCTGTCCCTGGCCATGGGCGCCCAGCGCATGGCCTCCCGCAACGGACTGGTCCGGAACCTGGAAGCTGTGGAAACCCTGGGATCCACCACCTTCATTTGCACGGACAAGACGGGAACCCTGACGCAGAACCGGATGAACGCCGTCGAGGTCTTCACCCCGCAAGGTGCCATTCAGGTCACGGGCGAAGGCTACGCCCCCTCGGCGGAGGTCCATGGTACGGGCCTCGAAAGGGCAGCCGCTGCCGCGCTCGCAGCACGCACGGCATCGCAGGGGCGGGCCGAACTGCATGAAGGCCAGTGGCGCGCGCAGGGCGACCCGATGGAAGCGGCCCTGGACGTACTGGCCCGCCGGCTGATCGGCACGGAGGCCGGGGCCGCACCGTCGCGCAGGTTGCCCTTCGACCCGGTCCGGCGCAGAGAGTCGGCCATCGTGGGGGCGGACCTGTTTTGCAAGGGTGCGCCGGAAACCGTGTTTCCGGTGTGCGGGTCGGTGTCCGGACCGGTCAAGGAACAGGTGGAGGTGATGGCTTCATGCGGCCTGAGGGTCATCGCGGTGGCACGCCGCCGGCTGGGGGGAGCACCCGGAACGTGGCTCTCGAGGCCCGCGTCCGAGCTGGAAACGGACATGGAGCTGCTGGGCCTGGTTGGGTTGCAGGATCCGCCCAGGCCGGACGTGGGAGAGGTAATCCGCACGGCCCGGCAGGCCGGCGTGAAGATCGCCATGGTTACCGGCGACCACCCTGCCACGGCCGGGGCCATTGCCCGCCAGATCGGCCTGACCGGCACGCCGGAGTACGTCCTTGAGGGGGCGGACCTACCTGAGGACGAACAGCTGCTCGGTGCGCTCCTGGACCGCGATGGCGTGGTGGTCAGCAGGGTCTCTCCGGAGCAGAAGCTCCGGGTGGCCAAAGCGCTGCAGTCCCGGGGCCACGTGGTGGCCATGACGGGCGACGGCGTCAACGACGGTCCCGCCCTGCGCGAGGCTGACATCGGGGTGGCGATGGGCCTGAGTGGAACGGACGTGGCGCGCGAAGCCGCGGACCTGGTCCTCCTCGACGACCATTTCGGCACCATCGTGGGCGCCATTGAGCAGGGCCGCGCCACCTACGCCAATATCCACCGGTTCCTCACGTACCACCTCACCGACAACGTGGCGGAGTTGACCCCCTTCGTGATCTGGGCGCTTTCCGGCGGGCGGTTTCCGCTGGCCCTGGGGGTGCTGCAGATCCTTGCCCTGGACATTGGCACCGACCTCCTGCCGGCACTGGCACTTGGCGCCGAGCCGCCGGGCAAACGTGTGCTGGCGCGTCCGCCGGAGCGGCGGCACCTGATGGACCGCCGGCTGATCATCCGGGTGTTCTGCATCCTTGGTCCGGTGGAGGCAATCACGGAGATGGCCGTCTTCGCCGCGGTGCTTGCTGACGGCGGCTGGACCCGCGGCCAGGTTCCACCGGCAGGGCTGCTGATGGCCGCATCCGGTGCTGCCTTCACCGCCGTCGTCCTGGGCCAGCTCGCCAATGCCTTTGCCTGCCGCAGCGCCACCATTCCGCCGTGGAAGCTGGGCTGGACGACCAACCGCCTCCTGGTATGGGCCGTGCCGGCTGAACTGGCTGTCCTGGCCGTGTGCCTGTACGTGCCATATCTCGCAGGCCTGCTGGGCCAGGCGCCGCCGGAGCCCATGGGCTTCCTGCTGGCCGCCCTGGCCGTCCCCGCCGTCCTGGCCGCTGACTGGATCCATAAGTCGGTCCGGGGCCGGCTTCGGCGGAGCTAGGACCAAAGACTCTGACTGCCCCGGCCGGCTGGGGCAAGAATCGAGCCATGAGCGTCCCCACAGAAACCTCCCTGGCCAACGCCAACGTCACGTGGATAGAAGACACCGGGATCGCGGACATCCCCTCGGTAGGCGGGAAGAACGCTTCCCTGGGCGAGCTCAGCCGTGCCCTGCAATCCGCGGGAGTCCGGGTTCCAGAAGGGTTCGCCACCACGGCCGCCGCCTACCGGGCCTTCCTCGCCGCCAACGGACTGGAACCCAGGATCAGGACGCTCATGGAGGAGCAGCGGACGGGACGTTCCACGCTCCGCCAGGCAGGTGCGGCCATCCGGGAGCTGTTCCTGCAGGCCGCCTTCCCCGACAACATCGCGGCGGACATCCGGGAACACTACCGGGTTCTCTGCGAGCGCGCCGGGCAGGCCCGTTTGGCGGTGGCGGTCCGAAGCAGCGCCACCGCCGAGGACCTTCCGGACGCGAGCTTCGCCGGCCAGCAGGAGACCTTCCTCAACGTGGCGGGCGAACGGGCCGTCCTGGAAGCATGCCGGCGCTGTTACGCTTCGCTGTTCACGGACCGTGCCATCAGCTACCGGGAGATGAAGGGCTACGACCACCTGGACGTTGCCCTGTCCGTCGGGGTCCAGCGAATGGTCCGCTCCGACCTCGGCGCCTCGGGCGTGATGTTCACCATCGACACTGAATCCGGCTTTCCCGGCGTGGTGGTCATCAGCGCAGCATGGGGGCTGGGGGAGACAGTGGTCCAGGGGACCATCAATCCTGACAAGTACCAGGTGTTCAAGCCGCTGCTGGCGGACCAGCGCTTCAGCCCGGTGATCGAGCGGGAACTGGGGGCCAAGGAACGCAAGATGGTCTACAGCCACGGCGGGGACGCGCGGACCATGATGGTGGAGACTACCGACCGTGAGCAGCGTTCCCTGGTGCTGGACGACCCCGAGATTCTGCTGCTGGCGCGCTGGGCGGCGGCAGTGGAGGTCCATTACGGCCGCCCCATGGACATGGAATGGGCCAAGGACGGGGTAACCGGCGAACTCTTCATGGTCCAGGCGCGGCCCGAGACAGTCCAGGCCCGCCGCAGCACGTCCTCTTTCCGGACCTACCATCTCGCGCAGCCCGGACGTGTCCTGGTCAGCGGCGCCGCCATCGGCGACTCCATCGCCGGCGGCCAGGCATGCGTGGTCCGCGATGCCAAGGACATTGAATCCTTCGTTGACGGTTCCGTGCTGGTCACCCGCATGACGGATCCGGACTGGGTGCCAGTGATGAAACGCGCCGCCGGGATCATCACCGACCACGGCGGCCCCACCAGCCATGCCGCCATCGTCAGCCGGGAACTGGGGGTGCCCGCCGTTGTGGGGACGCGCAACGCGACGGAAGTCCTGGCCGACGGCGCCCCGGTCACTTTGTCCTGCGCCGAAGGTGAGGAGGGCCGCGTCTACGAGGGCCTGCTGGAGTATTCGGTCGAGGAGGTGGACATGTCCTCCCTCCCCGCCACCAGCACCGCAGTCATGGTCAACATTGCCAGCCCGGCGGCGGCGTTCAAGTGGTGGCGGCTGCCCGCTGCAGGGGTGGGCCTGGCCCGGATGGAATTCATCATCAACAACCTGATCCGCATCCACCCCATGGCACTGGTGCACCCCGAACGCGTTGTGGACCAGGATGAGGCGGCCCTGATCCGGCAGCTCACGGGCGGCTACAAAGACCCGCAGGAGTATTTCGTTGACGTGCTGGCCACAGGGATCGCAAAAATCGCGGCCCCGTTTTATCCCAAGCCCGTGATTGTGCGGCTGAGCGATTTCAAGAGCAACGAGTACAGCCACCTGATCGGCGGCAGCTCCTTCGAACGTCCGGAGGAAAATCCCATGCTGGGCTTTCGCGGCGCTTCCCGCTATTACAGCAGCCATTACCGGGAGGGGTTTGCGCTGGAATGCAAAGCCCTCAAACGGGTACGGGAACAGGCGGGCTTTGGCAACGTCATCGTCATGGTCCCCTTCTGCCGCACGGTGCGGGAAGCGGACCAGGTCATTGAGGCGATGGAAGAGCAAGGACTGGTGCGGGGAGTTGAGGGCCTGCAGCTGTACATGATGTGTGAGATCCCCTCCAATGTGGTCCTGGCGGAGGAATTCGCCAAGCGCTTTGACGGCTTCTCCATCGGTTCGAACGACCTGACCCAGCTGGTCCTGGGGGTGGACAGGGATTCTGAGGAGCTCGCCGGGCTGTTTGATGAACGGGACCCGGCCGTGATGTCCATGATCGCCCAGGCGATCAGCAAAGCCCATGCCGCCGGCATCAAGATTGGCATCTGCGGGCAGGGTCCCAGCAACCACCCGGACCTGGCCGAATTCCTGGTCAGTGAAGGGATCGATTCGGTGTCCCTGAATCCGGACACGTTCGTCCGGACCCTCCCGGTGATTGCGGCGGCCGAAGAGGCCGCGGCCGGGCGGCAACACCAACAGGGATAACCGGGCGCAGTTGGACGGCACCCAAATGCCTGGCCCCACGGGGCCAGGCACCGGCGTCGTACATATGTTTGTTTCAGCCCCTGATGATCGGGATCTTTGATGCCCCGGTCTCCTGCCCCTGTTCCGGCAGGGGAGCCCGGACCTCAAGGACGCCGTCCTTGTGCGACGCCTTGACGTCGGCCTGCTGCACGCCGCCGGGGAGGGGGAGCCGCCGGATGAAGGATCCGTAGCGGAACTCGGACCGGTAGCTGTCCTTTTCCTTGTGTTCCTTCTTCTCCTGCCTCTCACCCCTGATCGTCAGGACACCATCGGCAACCGTCACCTCCACGTCCTGCTCCGGATCGATGCCCGGCAGCTCGGCACGTACGACGAGCGTGTTGCCGTCCACCATCTCTTCAACCCGGATGGCGGAGGTCCCCATGTCACCCTCGAAAAGCCGTTCGATGACATCCATGGGGGAGCGGCGGCTATCGAACCATTTCATCAGGTCAGTCATTCCTGCCTCCTGCTGTGTGGAGCCGGATTATCGCGTTGTCCGGCAGTTCCACCATCCCGCTCCCGTGATCCCGCATCCAGAGTCAAAGGTCCCAGCGGGAAGCCGGGACGTTTGCCCGGCCTGCGGCTGAAACGGGCGGTCAGTTCGATTGCGAGGCAGCCCGCCGCGGCAACAGCTGCCGAAAGGATGAGGAGGCCGCCGGTGGGCCATTCGACCTGGAAGAAGTCCTGCGCCAACGGAACGGTGAACAGGAGGACCAGGCCTGAGTACATCCCTGCCAGGATCAGCACCTTGGTCAAGTTCAGGGGGCGGGAGGCGGTGACCAGGATCCAAGCGGCCAGCAGCCCCAGGGTCAGGGTGGCGGCGGACTGCGCTGCGTCCTGGCTGTGTCCGCCCCAGGTCTGGGCGTACGCGCTGACGGCCAGGACGGCAAGGGCCGTGCAGATGCCGGCCGGGACCGCGAACGCGAGGGAGCGCCGGAGGAACCCCGGGGCATAGCGTTGGCCTCCTGGCTGCAGGGCCAGGAAGAACGCCGGCAGGCCAATGGTCAATCCGTCCAGGGCTGACAGCTGCCGCGGCAGGAACGGAAAGGCCAGAACCAGGACGCCGGTGAGAACCGATATGACCGTGGCGTACACCGTCTTGCTGAGGAAGACCAGGGAAACCCGCTCAATATTGCTGATGGCCCGGCGGCCCTCGTCCACCACGGCGGGCAGGCGTTCGAACCGGCCATCCAGGAGCACCATGCGCGCCACGGCCTTGGTGGCCGGCGAAGCAGAGTCCATCGCAATGCCCAGGTCCGCCTCCTTCAAGGCCAGGACATCATTCACCCCGTCCCCCGTCATTGCCACCGTATGTCCCCGCCGCTTCAGGGCCAGGACCAGGTCGCGCTTCTGTGACGGGGTTACGCTGCCGAACAGGCTTTGGGCCTCCACCGTTTCCTCCAGCCGCAGCGGGTCGTCCGGAAGCGTACGGGCGTCATACGCCTCGCCGGAGCCAAACCCCACGCCCCGCGCCAGCGCCGCAACTGTCCGGGGATCATCACCGGAGATGATCTTCACGGCGACCCCCTGCTGCCGGAAATAGTCCAGCGTCGCGGCCGCGTCGGCGCGGAGGCTCTCGCGGAACGTGAGCAGCATGGCCGGGGCAAGGTCCACCGGCAGGCGTGTCTTGGCGGCGTCCGGCGGCAGCGGCGCCGGCGTATGCGCCAGGGCCAAGGTGCGCAGGCCCGTCGAGGCAAGGGCGGCGGCCCTGCCGTGTGCTTCCGCATTGCGGGGGGAGCCCAGCACGGCATCAGGGGCGCCCAGGACCCAGGTGCCGGATGCGGCGGATTCCGGCGCGAAGGTCACCGAACTCCACTTGCGGGCGGACGAGAACGGAACCGAAGCCAGGGCCTGCAGCGGCACCGGCACGGGAAACGCCACCCCCATCGCCGCGCTGGTGCTGCTGGCATCCGCGTTGGCACCGAACCACTCCACCGCAGCCCGCCAGCCGGGAGCGGGGACGGTGCCGGCGTCGTGGAGCGCGTCAAAGACAATGGAACCGGAGGACAAGGTGCCGGTCTTATCCAGGCAGAGGACATCCACACGTGCCAGCACCTCCACGGCGGCGAGTTCCTGGACCAGGACCTGCTGGCCTGCCAGCCGGAGCCCGCCCACGGCAAAGGCCACGCTGGTCATCAGGAGCAGCCCCAAGGGGATCATCGCCATGATTCCCGCGACGGCTCCCACGGCGGCCGGTATCCACCGGCCGGATCCCATAGCTCCGGCCCAGCCGCCTTGGTCCTGCATCTGCGCATTCGTGAGAAGCAGTGCCGTGGGAAGGAGCAGCCAGGTGATCACGGCGAAGACCTTCCCCAGGCCCCGGCGGATCTCTGACGTCACCAGGGAGAAGCGCCGCGCCTCGGCTGCCAGCCGGTATGCGAACGTATCAGGTCCCACCTTGAGCACGGCGGCCCGGCCGCTGCCGGCAAGGATCAGGGAACCGGAGAGGAGCGCGTCGCCGCCTGCCTTGGGGACGGGTTCGGATTCGCCGGTCAGCAGTGACTCATCCACTTCCATGCTGCTGCCGCCAAGGAGCACCACGTCCGCGGTGACCTGGTCCCCGGCGTTGAGTACCACCAAGTCGTCAGGAACCAGTTCACCGGAGGCGATGAGTTCCCTGGCACCGTTCCTGACCACCGTGTTCCTGGCGGCCTGCAGAATGGCGAGCTGGTCCAGGGAGCGCTTGGCCCGGTACTCCTGGACGATGCCGATCAGCGAATTGCTGACGGCAGACAGCCCGAACAGCGCATCCCGCCATTGCCCCAGCACCAGCAGGAGGATGAAGCATCCGCCCACCACCGCGTTGAACAGGGTAAAGACGTTCGCCCGGACGATCTCCCCGATGCTCCTGCTGGTGGCCGTCGGCACACTGTTGACCCGGCCGGCGAGGGTCCGCTCCCGCACCTCAGCAGTGGACAGTCCCTCCCGGGCATGACGGCTGTCCAGGCCCGGGGCGGCTGCCCCGCCTTCCCCGGCCGTTGGCACGGTGCAGCCCGTTTGCAGTGCGGATCAGTCGGTGTGCGGCTGCTTGTGCATCCGGGTGATGACGGTGGGGCACGGGGGCTGGGACAGGACGGCATGTGCCGTGGACCCGAGGATCAGCCTTTCGAAGCCGCCCTTTCCCCGGCTGCCCAGGACAAGCAGCCGGGCGCCGGCGGCGGCACGGACCAGGGCGTCCGCCGGTTCCAGCACGGTTTCCATGACCGACTGCACAGCGAGGTCGGGGTAGTCCTGCCGCAGGCCGGCTTCGGTTTCGGCGAGCACGATCTGCTCCTCCTCCATCACGTGGGTGGCGAAACTGCTCTGCGGGAGTCCGGCGGCAATCCATCGGTTAGGGCCTGTGAACGCGTAGAGGACGGTCAGTTCCTCGCCGAGCGCGTCGGCTTCGGCAGCGGCGAAGGCCACAGCCTGTGTCGCTTCGCGGGAACCGTCCACGCCCACCACAATGCCACGGCCGGCGTCCTGGCCATCGCCGATGACGGCAACCGGGCATTCAGCCGCGGCGGCTGCCTGCAGTGCCCGGTCCGTCAGCGCACCGCGGGTTCTTCCGCTGGTGCCGAGGACCAGCATGGAGGCGTTCTTCGAGTAGTCACCCAACGCGGCACCGATGCCACCCTCCAGCAGTTGGAGCGTCACCTGCAGGCCCGGCTCGGCGGCCGTGGCTTTTTCGCCGGCTTCCTTCAGCAGTGCCAGCCCCGATTCGCGCAGGACTTCAAGGTACGGAAGGACTTCCACTGCCATCCACCGGTCGTCGACGACATTGACGACGGCGAGCGGGCACTTGAGCCTGTTGGCCCGGGCTGCCGCCCATAACAGGGCTGCATTGGAGGCCGGGGAATCAGTGATGCCGACGGCGATTGGCTTGGCAGGTGCCATGGGGGAACCATCCTTTTGGGTGCGTGGTGGGTGTGGGACCGGCCGGGGCGGCAGACCGGCTGTGGGACTAATCCGCCGAGGGGTCGCGGGGCGGCCACCAGTGGGTGGGTGCGGCGATGACGAACTTCCGGCCGCTGATCTCCTGCGGCGTGATCCGGAGCAGGACGTTCTTTTGCCCTGGTTGCCAGGGGGACAAGCCTGCGTCCATGGCGTCCTGGATCTCCTCCTCATCCGAGACGACGGCCGGGTGGCCCTTGAGGATGACGCTCCAGGCGATAGTGCCGTACTGGTTCATCCCATCAGCCTCCACGGCGACCGGTGTCCGCCCGTCCAGGGAGGCAAGCCTGGTCCCCTCGCCGGTCCGGATCAACAGGGTGCCGTTGGTGGGAACGAAGTTCACCGGGAAGTTCTCCACTGCGTCACCGTCCCTGAAAGCGATCCGGCAGATGGAGGTTGAACGGAGGTACCGCCAGCAGTCGTGGACGCCAAGTTCCTTGATTTCAGGTGCAGTCGCTGCGCTGTTCATGGCCGTAGCCTAGGGCGGGGAAAGTGGTGCCGGTAGGGAAGAAGGTCCCGCAGCTGGCAGTGTCCTTCCAACCACGGGGCTGCGGGCCCCGGGTGCCGGCAGTACCTGCCGTTGACGTGGGCTTCTACAATGGTCAAAGGCCGGTCTTCGCATTGAGATGGAAGTCCGGATTGGGGGCGGGGACAGGACTCCGTTTTCCGGACACTTGGATCTCGCCGGGAAACCTGCAGCGCCGCAGGTTCCTGCTGCAGGAGGTGGAACGTGAACATGGAGCACCCGTGGCACCCGCCGATGAGGGACCCAGTTGAAGACCTGTTGCGGGACTATTCCGCCCGCGGGGATTCACTGCCTGACAGCCAGGTCCGGATGAACGCGCTGCTGGCCGCTGTGGTGGCCCTCGCCGAGGATCTCACCCTCGAAGCCGTGCTGGACCGTCTTGTCCGATCCGCGTGCGCCCTGGTCGGGGCGCGGTATGGTGCCCTGGGGGTGATCGGAGAAGACCGCAACCTGAGCCACTTCATCACGGTCGGAATTGATGAAGAAGGCATCCATTCGATAGGTGACCTGCCCACAGGGCACGGCGTCCTGGGCCTGCTCATCCGGGAACCCAGGCCCCTGAGGCTCCATGACCTGGGCCAGCATCCAATTGCCTCCGGTTTCCCTCCGAACCATCCCCCCATGCGGACCTTCCTGGGCGTTCCCGTCCGGGTCCGTGACGAAGTGTTCGGGAACCTGTACCTGACGGAAAAGCAGGGCGGAGAGGATTTCACCACCGAGGACGAAGACCTGGCCGTGGCCCTGGCCGCCGCAGCGGGCGTCGCCATCCAGAATGCCCGCCTCTTCGAAGACAGCAGCCGCCGGCAGAAATGGCTGGAGGCAGGTATGGAACTGAGCAGCCGGTTGATCATGGCGTCACAGCCCGGGGACGCGGAGCAACTGGATGTTGTGGCCGATGCCGCCCTGAGGGTTTCGGACTCCACGCTTGCGGTCATAGCCGTCCCGGCCGGGGACGGTGGCCTTCGGTGCCGTGTTTCCCTTGGCGTGCAGGGTCTCCAGCCAGGCCAGGAACTGAAGGTTCCGCCTTCGCTGGCAGTTGTCGTGGAGGGCGGCGGGTCTTTCGTGGCCAGGGATCCGCGGCAGGTCTTTGATGACGGGGTGGCGGAGAAGCTTGGCTGCGTTCTGGTCTGTTCGCTGGGGCACAGCGGCACCGACAACGGTGTCCTCCTGCTGGCACGCGCACAGGGGACAGCGGTCTTCAACCAGGCCGAGGCCGACTCCAGTGCCATTTTCGGAAGCCGGATCGGCCTGGCCCTGGACCTCGCGCGGGCGAATGCCCAACGTGAACAGAACCTCCTGTTCACTGACCGGGAGCGGATCGCCAGGGACCTGCATGACCTGGTGATCCAGCGGCTGTTCGCTGCCGGCCTGAGCATCCAGAGCCTGCGCCGGTACACGATGGACCCCGTGGCGCATGAACGCATAGCGGCCGTCACCACGGAACTCGATGAAACCATCCGCAAGTTGCGGGACACCATCTATTCGCTGCGCACTGCGGACGAGGAACAGGAACCCCTGACGGGACGGATCCTGCGGGCGGTCCGGGAAAGCTCGCGCAGCTATGCCGTGACCCCCAAGGTGTCCCTCGATGGAGCGGTGGACTCTATCCGGGAGGATGTGGCCGTCCACCTCCTGTCGGTGCTGTCCGAGGCGCTCAGTAATGCGCTCCGGCATTCAGGCGCCGATGACATCCAGGTGACAGTCGCAGTGGGGCCGGCCCCTGGGGCCGTGGACGCTGCTGCGGGCAGGGAGCAGGTGCAGCTGGTCATCAGCGACAACGGCCAGGGCTTCACTGAGCCGGACCGCGTCAGCGGCCTGGCCAATATGCGGCGCCGGGCCGAGCTGCTGAAAGGCAGCTGCACCATCGACAGCACGCCGGGGGTGGGCACAACCGTGAAATGGTCAGCCAGGCTTGCCTAGTCCGCCTGCAGGTGGATCCGGCCGTTACGCCGAGTCAGAGGAACTCCTGGTGACGTACACAGCCGCCTGCGTCCGCCGCTCAAAGCCCAGTTTCGCCAGAATGGACGACACGTAGTTCTTGACGGTCTTCTCGGCCAGGAACAGTTCGTCGCCTATCTGCCGGTTGGTCAACCCCTGGCCGATCAGCGCCAGCACCTTCTTCTCCTGGGTGCTGAGGCCCTCCAGCCTGGGATCGGTGGGCACTGTGGAAAGACCCGTAATGATCTGCTGCTCCACGCCCGGCTCGAACAGCGATTCACCCGCGGCCGCTCTGCGGATTCCCGCCAGGAGGTCATCACTTCTGATCTGCTTCAGGATGTACCCGGATGCGCCTGCCAGGACTGCGCCGCGGAGGGCCTGTTCGTCGTCGTAGCTCGTCAGGATCAGGCAGCGCAGGCGCGGGTCGAGGGAACGCACATCCCGGCACACTTCGATGCCTGTCCCGTCCGGAAGACGCCCGTCAAGGATCGCGATGTCCGGATGAAGCGCCGGGATGCGCCGCGTGGCCTCCGCAGCGGATCCGCTTTCGCCCACCACAAGGAATCCTTCACCCTCCAGGAGGTCCTTCAACCCCTGCCGGACAAGCTCGTGGTCATCCAGGATGAACACCCGGACGGGTCCCGGAGAACCTGTGGCCCCGTCAGTCCCTGCTTCACCGTTGTTCACCGGACGCTCCCCACTTTTTCAGGATCAGTACCCCGGCGTGTGCGGGGCGGCCCCTGGGAGGGCCTGCCCCCCATTCTTACCCGTCAACGGGTGGCCGTGAAGGGACCAAAGTCCGCGGCGCCAACGGGAACGCCGGCAGCCGCCGCGGTCCGCCTTCCCGGCAGCCCGGGCCCCGATGACTTTTGGCACTGTTCCGGCAAGCGTTTCGGGTCCAGTCTGGGCAACAGCACCAAGGAGGGAACGTGGCAACAGCAGGGGACGGGGTACCAGCGGGTGACGCGGCGGCCGGGGCTGCCCCAGGGCAGCTTCCCAGGATCATTGTCGGGGTGGATGGATCCGAATCGTCCATCGCAGCACTGCGGGTGGCCGGGGCACTGGCGGAGCCGCTCTCGGCGCGGGTGGAGGCGTGGGCCTGCTGGGACGTCCCGGCCGGCTATGGGGTGTACCTGGCAGTGGGGATCGAGGGGTTCAGGTACGCGGCCGACCAAGTGCTCCAGCAGACCCTGACCGATGCGTTCGGGGATCTGCCCGGCTTTGTGCATCCGCGGCTGGTTCGCGGCAAGCCCGGCCCGGTTTTAATTGACGCCAGCCGCAACGCATCCCTGCTGGTCGTGGGTCGGCGGGGGCATGGAAGGTTTGTTCCCGGATCGGTCAGCTCAGCGTGCGTGGGCCACGCACATTGCCCCGTGCTGGTGGTGCACGCCCCGGAACAGGAGACCGGGATGCATCATGCCCAGGCCAGGACCTCGGGCGTGCCCTGACGCGCGAAGCCGCAACCCGCCGTCGTACTGCTGCCCGCCGTGCTACCCGTGCACGTGGCGGTCCTTTTCTTCGCCGTGCGGTGCAGCGTGGCTGTGGGAGCCGGCACCCGCTGCCCCTACCAGTTCGTGGAGGCCTTCAACCGCCCGGCTCAGGGACAGCCCCGCGGACGCCATGATGAAAGGCATCAGCAGGCGGTTCTCCTTGTCCAGATGCAGGGCAAAGATCCGCTGGATGGCGCCGGCGGCAACCGCGGCAGAAACCCCGTCCGCAGTCCTTAGCTCTTCGACCAGATCCACGATCACCTGGTGCTCGGCCAGCATGCCGTCCACCAGCAACTTCGCCTCCGGCATCCCGTGGGGCCCGCTGTACAGGGGGCCCTCTTCCGCCAGGGCATGCGGAACCAGTTCCTTGTCACACCAATCCAGCAAAGCCGCCTGGGTTAATTGCCCGGCAGCCGGATCGCCTGCCTCCACCGCTTCGGTGAGCAGCCCCACTAATCCGTTCAACTGCTTCAGCATGCCGGCATGGTGGGCCTCCACGGACTGCAGCGCCTGCGCCTCCGCAGCGGCGTCCTTGCCGGGCCCTGTTGCCGCGTTCATCCGTTGTTGCCTTCCATTTGGTTGACCTGGCCATCCACCTTTCGTGGGGACCAGCGGAGGTCCTTCAGCGCCCAGTAGCATGCGCCGTTCATGACGGCGAAGCCTGCAATGCCCACGTACGGGGCCCGGATCACCAGGCCCAGGAGCAGGACGCAGACGCCGGCTGCGAAGAGGATCAGGCCACGCGTGACCCGGGCCCGCAGGGAAAGTCCAACGGCGTGCCGGCCAAGCAGGGCGGCCAGCCTGGGGTCTTCCTGCTCCAGGCCCAGGCGGATCAGTTCAAGTTCGCGTTTCTCAAATTCAGAGAGTGCCACGGCTGCCCCCTTTTGTCCTTCGCCCAGGAGCCGCAAACTCAGGCGCCCGGGTGGCCGCGCAGGACAGCCAGCCGGTTCTGGTATTCCGCGGTGTCAATTTCCCCGCGTGCGAACCGCTCGGCCAGGACGTCCTCGGGCCCGCGCGAAGGCGGCGGCTGGGTGGCGTGCGGGGACGGAGCCCGCAGGAAACGGGCCAGCAGGACAATACCGGTGATGATTGCCCCCCAGACCACCACCATGCTGATGCTCATCAGGACGTAGCCCCACCAGCCCATGCCGTCATTCCAGCCATACACTTCCATGACCTCCGGTCCATGAACGCGGACGCCAACCGTCTGCTTTCCTTTCCAGTATTGGCCGCAGCATGTATGTGGGGGAGAGCCATTGGTCCTGTTCCGGCAGCGGTGTCCTCCTGTGGTCTTCCCTGGCCGGAGGGCTTTCGGCGCTGGCAGGAGGCGGCTGCCTCGCTTGCCGTGCCGGCGGGGCGGGTCCTGCCACAGGGAATCGGTTTGGCTTACTGGCCCAGCAAGGCATCGAGAGTGGTGAAGCCGTACCCCGCAGCCCTGATGCCATCGATGACCTGGGGCAGAGCGTCGGCGTCCAGGGTGGTACCGTCGTCCGGGTTGGAACCGATGTGCATGAGGACTATCCCGCCGGGCTGCAGTCCTGCCTGGACGCGGTCCGCAACCAGCTGGATACTGGCACCTCCACTGGTTCCTTTCCAGCCCAGCGTGTCTACCGTCCACCTGACCGCCACGTAACCCAGGGAGTTCACGGCGGCGATGGTCCGGGCGTCGCGCTCACCAAAGGGAAAGCGGAACAGCGGCCGGGGATCGCCGCCGGCTGTGAGGATTGCCTGCTCCGCCCCACGCACCTGTTGCGTGATCTGGGCGGAATCCAGGCCGGTGAAGCCCGGATGGGTCATGGAATGGTTCGCCAGCCGGTGCCCGGCGGCAACGATTTGGGACACGCCCTGCGGATTGTTGGCAGCCCAGTTCCCGGTGAGGAAGAACGTTCCGGCTACACCCTTCGAGGACAAGGTGGCCAGGATCTTCGGCAATCCGGCCGCGTTGGCCCCCGCGTCAAAAGTAAGGGCAACCACGCGGCCCGCCCCAGGGATGACCGTTAGATCCTGGCCGCGGAGGGACTCCGGGAACGGCGGCGGCAGCGGGGGAGCGCCTGGCTCCGCCGGCACCGTTGGCTGGGCCGGGGGCTCAACCGGCTGCCCGGCGCCCGGAGGTTCGGCGATTGGCGGTACCGTGACGGGCGGCTCCACGGGAGTCTGGCCGGCTTCAGGCGTGTCTGTCACCTGCGGCGGCGGAGATGAGAAGGACGGGCCGGGCGTGCCGGACGGTTGCGCGGATGCCGCCGGGGACGTGGAAGGCGAGGACGACGGCGGACCGGCCGTGCGCGCCGGAAGCAGCAGGGCCAGGGCGACGGCGAGCACCACCAGGGCGACCGCGAGCACGATGGCGGGCGCCCGGCGTCGTGCTCCACCGTCCGGCACTGCCATCACCTGCCCGTCACGCCGCCCCTGGCCTATGCCATCCTGTGCGGGTCAGGAACCTTTGGAGCCGTCCGGCGCGGTCTCGGGGCTGTGCACCACCAGAACCGGGCAATCCGCGTGTGCCACGATCGCGGAGCTGACGGAACCCAGCAGCAGGCCGCCGAATCCGCCGTGCCCCCGGCGCCCCACCACGATCATGTCTGCGTCGCGGCTGGCGTCAATCAGCGCCTCCCGCGGATGGCTCCGGACCAGGGTGGCGGTGACATTTTCCGGGATGCCGGATCCGAAGGCCTGGGCCACTGCCTCGTCCAGGACTTTCCTGGCCCCTTCCTCGAAGCCTTCGACGCCCATCATGACGTAGCCGCTGTACATCTGCGGGTACTCCCAGCAAGCCAGGGCCTGCACCTTGGCGCCCAGGGGAGTGGCAAGCCGCTGCGCCTGGCGGAGCGCCTCCACGGACGCCTCGGAACCATCGACGCCCACCACAATCCTCGCTATTGGTGCCCCGGCAACGCTCATGTCCAGCTCCCCTGATCGGATCCATGTTTGTCCGGCCATCATCGCCCGGGGAATCCGGGCGGGATAGGGCCTAAGGTCACGGGCCCGGGGGTGTGCCGCCCGCCGAGTCCGGTTCGGCAGGCCACGCAGGCTCTGCAGCCCACGCGGGCTCCGCAGGACCCTGGTCCAGCCGGAAGGGCGGATACTCGTCCCGCATCAGCGCGGTGTACACCATGACCCGGTAGATCCAGCGGTCCACGCCGAGGATGAGGTTGAACAGGGGGCGCTGGTAGCGTCCGGTGAACAACAGGATCACGGCCGCGATCAGGACCAGCAGCCCCAGCAGGGAGAGCCCTGACCCGCGCTCGTAGGTGCTGCCCAGCACGTTGTCGTTCGCCTCCCACCTCCACACCGATCCCGTGGTTCCGGCGAAGGCTGCCACCAGGAGCAGGTGGGGAATGGACAGGAGCCACCACTTCACCAGGACAAGGCCCCGTGACAACCGCTCCGGGTAGTCCACATCGAAGTCGGCGGGGTAGTTGGTCCGCTTGAGGGTGAACGGTGGGTACAGGTCTGTGCCGACTGCCGCATAGGCGTAGAACGCGACCCGCCAGTTCCAGCGCATAACGCCCACGTTGAAGTCGAACAGGGCCCTTGGGTACCGGCCGGTGAAAAGGATGGCGAACCCGGCAACGAGGGTGGTCACCACGAACGCGAACCAGAGGAAGAACAGCAGGATGAAGTGCGGTATGGCAAGGAACCACTTGACCAGCCACATCCACCGGGACAAGCCAGGATCGATATCCCCAAAGAGCCTGGCGGGGTAAGCCCCGGGGCCGCGGGGCGGCCCGGACGAGTGGGGCGGAGGGACAGGGGCCGTGACGACCGGGGCGCTTGCTTGCCCCCAGGCCGCAGGCGGGGCGGACGTTCCTTGCGGGGCCTGGCCTGGGGTTCCTCCTCCCGGCGGTGCAGGCAGGGGTGGCCCGGCCATTCCCTGGCCTGGCTGGTACTGGCCCGGCTGGTACTGGCCTGGCTGGTACTGGCCGGGGTAGCCCGCGCCCCCGTACCCGGGTCCTGCCATCACGGGTCCACCAGCTGGTGGCCCTCCCGCACCCGGTCCCGGCCCGCCGGGAGGTCGCGGCCCTGCGTGCCGTCCCAAACCAGCGGCGCCGAAGACGATCAGGGGTATGCCAATGACCAGGGCGATCACGCCGCCCACGAGCAGGCCGGTGGCTGCAGGCCTGATCAGTTCGGAGCGGAAGCCCGCCTGTGCCTGGACGTCGATGCCCAAGGAGGCGTCGGCGTTCATCACCACCACTTCCCATGCCCCGGGCGTGATGTTCCAGGTGAGTTCCTGTTCGCCGGTTCCGGAGACGGAGGCCGTCCAGAAGCGCTGGTCAGCGGGCGGCGAGGCAGGGTTGCCGCCAGGTACGTCACGGTAATCGGCCCGGAAAGGCCGCTGGCGGATGTTCAGCAGCTCCGAGTGGTGCACGCCTGAGAGGTATTGTTCGACGTCGTCCTGCCGCCCGATGCCAATGAACACGGGTTTGTCCGGCGTCACTGATCCGATCCGCAACCGGAGGGTGCCGATGTCGAAGGGAAGCCGGCCGGGAACATCCTCGCCGATCGCGTCGGCCCGCGGCGAGGTCAGGGCGAAGGAGTTGACGGAGAAGCGCGACGTGCCGGACGTCAGGTATCCGTCCCCCTGGATGGATCCCACGGCCGATGCCACGGCTCCGCCTGCCAGCGCGGCCAGTCCGGGAAGCGCGATCAGGATTCCAAGGATCAGCATGATGATGGCAGCAGGTTTTTTCATGGCGGCCTAACCTTCCGCGGCGGGTGCGCCGGAGTAGGACAAGAGGATCGGCGGGCAGTGCAGCCTAGATGGTGCCTTTGGCTGCCGCGGTGCGGGTGATGATGGTGGTGCAGGGGAGATGCTTCAAGACACCGTGCGCGGTTGAGCCAAGCAGCAGGCGCTTGAAGGCGCCCCTGCCGCGGCTGCCGACAACCAGGAGCCGTGCTCCGGTGGCCGCACCGACGAGCGCGTCCACGGCCCCCTTGTCTGTTTCGAGGCGCTGGTGCACCGTCAGGTCCGGATAGTCTTCCTTGAGTCCGGCAACGGTTTCGGAGAGCACAACCCGTTCCTCGTCCACGATGGCGTCCGCGAGGGCAGCTGGTGTCAGTCCGGCGTCGATAACGGGGTCCGGAGCGTTCACGGCGTAGACGACTGTCAGTTCGTCCCCTTCGCGGTCCGCTTCGGCGGCTGCGAAAGCCACCGCCTGCGTCGCTTCGGCGGAGCCGTCGACGCCCACCACAACGCCCGACCTGCCTTCGGGATCATGGGTTCCCACGACGGCGACGGGGACCTTGGCGCCCGTGGCCACCTGGAGTGCCCGGTCAGCCAGGGCGCCGCCCAAGTGGCCGCTGCCTGAGCCGACCACCATCATGGAGGTCTTCTTGGAGTATTTGGCCAGGGACCCGCCCACGCTCCCGGTGAGCAGTTCCGTGGTGGCCGTAATGGGCACCGATCCTTCGAGGCGCCCGGCGGCAGTCTTGAGAAGCTCTTCGCCGGACTGCTGCAGCGTTCCGAACCACGGATAAGGCTCGGCGACCCACCGGTCATCGATTACATGGACGATCACCAGTGGCAGTCCCTGGCGGTGGGCCCGCCGGGCTGCCCAGAGAACGGCTGCCTGGCTTTGGGCTGAGTCGTTGGTGCATACAGCGATGGGTTTCCGGGATGGCATGGCCGCACTTCCTGTTCGTCGTGAACTGGTCTTCCTGCCACTCCAGACTGGCCCCCTCGCCGCAGGCACTCTAGGGCCAAAAGTCACGGAAGCGCTGTTCAGCGCCGGGTCCCCGATGCCGCCGGCGTGATTGGTTCCGGGCCCGGCGCGTCCCTGTCCGCGAGCGTCTTGTAGATGGTCCAGCCGACGGCGGCCAGGGGCACCGCCAGCAGGGCGCCGATGACGCCGGCGAGGGTTGCCCCGGCGGCCAGGGCGAGGATGATCACCAGCCCGTGGATCCGCAGGACGCGTCCCATGAAAAGCGGCTGGAGGATGTGGTGTTCAAACTGGTTGGCGGCCACCAGGATTACCAGGACAACCAGGGCCGTAACCGGTCCGTTTTCCACCAGCGCCACGAGTACGGCGAGGCTGCCGGCGGCGGTAGCTCCGATGATGGGGATGAAGCCGCCCAGGAACACCACCGCTGCCAGCGGTACCGCCAGCGGGACCCGCAGGATCAGGAGCCCGGCCAGGACAATCACGGCGTCAATGGCCGCGATGATGAGGGTACCGCGGACGTACCCGCCCAGCACCACGATGCTCCGTTCCGCCGCCAGGTGTGCCTTGCCCTGCTGGGCCGCCGGGAGAAACCCAATCAGGAATGACCGGATCTTCTCGCCGTCCTTGAGGAAGAAGAAGAGGATGACCGCCGTCAGCACTGTTCCCGCGGCAATTTCCCCGGCCGTCCTCAGCCCGGTCAAAGCATCGGCGCCCAGGCTGCCCCCGGCAAGGAATTTCTGGAACTCTCCGCGGGCCGCGTCGATCTGGTCGCTGGTGAGGGCGACTGGACCGGTGGTGATGAATTGCTGCAGCTGCCCTATCCCCGCCTCTGCCCGGGCTGCCAGGACCCCCGCCTGATCGCGGACCACGGCCGTGATGCCGCCCACCACCCCGGCCACGACCGCCACGATCACCAGGAAGGACGCCAGCACAGCAAGTGCGCGGGGCCACCCCCGTGCGGCGAGCCAACGGACCGCGGGGGCCATCGCGGAGGCGAGGATCGACGCAATCAGGACCGGGACAAGGACCAGCGGAACCCGGGTGACGGCCTGCACCACCACCCAGGCAAGCGCCAGGACGGAGAGTACCTGGACCGAACGGATGCTTGCCCGGCCCAGGCCGTCCGCCCAAAGCGCGGCGATCCTTGTGGGGAGGGATTGCGGCCGCGACGGTTCTGCCGCCCGCCCCTCCGGGGATGCATTGCTTTCCATGGGTCCTCCTGCCGTATTTGAACCTCAAAGCGTAGTGGCTCCTGGCATGCCCACGGTTCCCAGGCACCACACGTCCTCAGTATGCTTACTATTGTGAGCCTCCGGACAACGAGAAAGGCAGCATCATGACTGAACAGAATGTCCCCGACGACGAACTGGAAGTCGTACAGGATAACGACGTGATTCTCGACGAAACTCCGGGCGGGGCGTCATCCCTTGAACTGGACCCCGTTTCCGGGGAACCGGACAGCTACCCCGGCGCCGC
This sequence comes from Paenarthrobacter sp. 22069, assembly GCF_052046035.1. Classification (NCBI taxonomy): domain Bacteria; kingdom Bacillati; phylum Actinomycetota; class Actinomycetes; order Micrococcales; family Micrococcaceae; genus Paenarthrobacter; species Paenarthrobacter sp. 22069. The sequence goes on from NZ_JBQEQF010000009.1 coordinate 23,814, forward strand.
CGAAAACAACCCCGACCGCTGGCGGGAAGACCCCCTGCTGCAGGACGAAGGGGTATCCGGCGAAGAGGAAGACTTCCTGAGCGACCAGGTGCTGCGGGATGAAACCGCGCAGGCCCGCTACCGTTCCGGCGACGAGCAGGTACCGCCGGATACCCCCACGCTCGGGGAGGCGGCAGCCGATGTGGACTTTGGTGAGGCCCCGTCCGGCCTCGAAGCGGATGCAAGCGACGACGAGGAGAACTTCGGCGGCTCGCCGTTGAGCGAGTTCGAACCGGACGATCTGGAACGCTAGCAATCGGGCCCGACCGGCAAACCGGGCCGGTCAGGGGCGGGGAGGAGACCCATGCATTCGAAAGAACTGCTGCAGGAGGCCTTCGGCAGGCTGCCGGGCCTGGTCGGGCAGATACTCGACGGGCTCAATGAAACTGACCTGCAGCGGCGCCCTTCCGGCAACGGCAACTCCATCGCATGGCTGGTCTGGCACCTGGGCCGCGTGGAAGACGCGCAGGTGGCCTCCGCCTCCGGGCTGGAACAGGTCTGGACAGCGCAGGCTTTCGTTTCCCGCTTCGCCCTCCCGCTGGCGGACAGCGATACGGGCTACGGACATTCGAGTGGCCAGGTGGACGCCGTCCGGGCGCCCCGCGATTTGCTGCTGGAGTACTACCAGGCCGTCCACCGTCAGACCGCCAGGATCCTGGACACCATCGACGACTCCGGCCTGGACCGGGTGGTGGACACGCGCTGGGATCCGCCCGTAACCCTGGGCGTGCGCCTGGTCAGTATCCTGGGGGACTGCCTCCAGCATGCCGGGCAGGCCGCCTACGCCAAGGGCCTGAGGGCCGGAACGGCAGCGGCCGGCGGTGCGTGAACTCGTGGTGCTGGGTACCGCATCCCAGGTTCCCACCCGGACCAGGAACCATAATGGCTACTTCCTGCGGTGGGATGGCGAGGGGTTGTTGTTTGATCCCGGCGAAGGGACCCACCGCCAGATGATCCACGCCGGGGTCGCTGCCAGCCGCATCACCAGGATCTGCCTGACGCATGTGCATGGCGACCATTGCTTCGGCCTGCCCGGTGTCCTTTCCCGCATGGTCCTGGACGGCGTGGCCCACCCTGTCCACCTCCATTACCCGGCCTCCGGCGGTGACGTAGTCCGGGCCCTCATCTCCGTGAGCACCCCCGGCCTCGACCTCCGGCTGCACCCGCATGCCGCCGCCGGACCCGTGGCGGACGGCCTGGCCGTGCGTCCGCTGAAGCACCGCATCGAAACCTACGGATACCTCCTGGCCGAGCCGGACGGCCGCACCATCCTGCCCGGGCGCCTCCAGGCTGCCGGGATACACGGACCGGATGTCAGCCGGCTTCAGCGCACGGGCCGCTTGGGGGCAGTGACGCTGGAGGAGGTAAGCATTCCGAGGCCCGGCCAGCGCTTTGCCTTCATCATGGACACGGCGCCGTGCCCGGGCGCAGAGGAACTGGCCGACGCCGCCGACCTGCTGGTCGCCGAGTCCACGTTCAGTGACGACGACGGCGGGCTGGCGGAGCAATACCTGCACCTCACCGCCGGGCAGGCAGGGGAATTGGCGTGGTCCGGGAGGGCCCGGACGCTGGTCCTCACGCATTTCTCATCCCGG
>NZ_JBQEQF010000009.1:25497-113262 GCF_052046035.1 Paenarthrobacter sp. 22069
GGCTGGCGGAGCAATACCTGCACCTCACCGCCGGGCAGGCAGGGGAATTGGCGTGGTCCGGGAGGGCCCGGACGCTGGTCCTCACGCATTTCTCATCCCGGTACGGCGACGACGTTTCCCTCCTCGCGCAGCAGGCGCGGGACCGGGCCCCCCGCACCAACGTCATCGCCGCCAGCGACCTGGACCGCGTTGCCGTTCCCCCGCGGCGGCAACCACCCCCGCAAACAGCAGGCCAAACAACGGCGATAGGGTTTAACCATGACGGCAGCAGCTGAATCCACGGCCCTTCTCGACGGCCGCTTCGCCCGTGAACTGGCCGAGCTGGCCGTTCCCTGGCAGGCCGAGGAAGCACCGAATCCCGAACTCCTGGTGCTTAACACCAGGCTTGCGCAGGACCTGGGGCTCGACCCCGGGTACCTCCGCAGCCCCGAAGGCGTGCGGATGCTGGCTGGGAACCATGTTCCCGCCGGCGCCACTCCGGTGGCACAGGCCTATGCGGGCCACCAGTTCGGCAGCTATTCGCCGCTCCTCGGTGACGGACGCGCCCTGCTGCTCGGTGAACTCACGGACAGCAACGGCCGTCTGGTGGACCTGCACCTCAAGGGGTCCGGCCGCACGCCGTTCGCCCGCGCCGGAGACGGGCGGGCCGTCGTCGGACCAATGCTGCGTGAGTACCTTGTCAGTGAAGCCATGCACGCTTTGCGCATTCCCACCACCCGCTCACTCGCTGTCGTGGCCACCGGACGGCAGGTCCGGCGCGATGGCATGCTGCCCGGCGCCGTCCTGGCGCGGGTTGCAAGCAGCCATCTGCGGGTGGGCAGCTTCCAATACGCCCGGGCCACCGAAAATTTCGACCTCCTCAAGCGCCTGGCGGACCATGCGATCAGCCGGCACTATCCGCACGCCGCCGACGCGGACAATCCCTATCTCGCGCTGTACGCCTCGGTTGTATCAGCCCAGGCCGAACTGGTGGCGCGGTGGATGCTTATTGGCTTCGTGCACGGAGTGATGAACACAGACAACATGACCATCTCCGGGGAGACCATCGACTACGGCCCATGTGCGTTCCTGGACTCCTTCAACCCGGCCGCCGTCTACAGCTCGATCGATGTCAGCGGCCGCTACGCCTACGCCAACCAACCCGTTCTTGCCGAATGGAACCTTGCCCGGCTTGCCGAAGCAATGCTGCCGCTTATCGACGGAGACCAGGAGAAGGCTGTGGCCCCCGCAGTGGAGGTGCTGGGCGGATTCCGGCGTCAGTACAGCGAGGCCTGGTCCAAGGGGATGAAAGCAAAGCTCGGGCTGGCCCCGGCTGGCGGGGAAGAAGCCGAGGACGCTGCCTCCGCGCTGGTGGACGACGTCATCGCACTCCTGAAGGACGGCCCGGTGGACTACACCCTGTTCTTCCGCAACCTCGGCAAGGCGGCCCGGGGCAACCCGCGTCCGGTTCGTGGCATGGTCCTTGATCTTGCGGCTTTCGATGGCTGGGTCCAGCGGTGGCAGGCGATGAACCCCGACGCGGAGCTGATGGACAGCGTGAACCCGGCCTACATCCCCCGCAACCACCTCGTGGAGGAGGCGCTGACCGCCGCGACCGGGGGAGACATTGCTCCCCTGCAGCGGCTGCTTGAGGCAGTCACCGACCCCTTTACTGAGCGGTCCGGCCTGGAACGCTATGCCGAAGGCGCCCCCGAGGACTTTGGCAACTACATGACCTTCTGCGGCACGTGACGGGTCTGCTGTGGCACGAACGGCAGAGGGGCNCCGCCCCTCGTGCGTGACGCCGCCTCGGCGGGCGAGGCTGGGTCGAACCTAGGCTACGCGGACCACGGAGTAGCCGCTGAGCCAGCTGATGGAGTGGACCTGGGTGGTGTAGCCGTTGACGCCACCGCTCACAACCTGGCCGTCGCCGGCGTAAACGCCCACGTGGCCGGAGGTAATGATGAGGTCACCGGGGGCCGGAGCGCCTACCACCGTTCCGTACTGGAAGAACTGGGTGGGCGCGAGGTCGCCGACGGTCTTGCCAACGGAACGCAGCGCCTTCTCAACCATGGCAGTGCAGTCCTGGTTCACGCCGACCTGGCTGTAGGCGGATGCCAGGATGGCTGCGCCGGTTCCGGTGCCCGTGGTGGCCGAAGCGTAGGACATGTTCATGCCGGTGTTCGTCGGTGCCGTGGCTGCGGCAGTCTGGACGGGTGCCGGTGCCGGTGCCGGTGCCTGGGCAGGAGCAGGAGCAGCCGTGTAGCCTGCGCCGGGGATCTGGATCTGGTCGCCCGGGTAGATGATCGAGGACAGACCCAGGCCGTTGGCCGCAAGGAGGTCGTTCAGGCCGACGCCGTAGGCGGACGCAATGGCGCCGAGGGTGTCACCGGAAACAACGGTGTGCACGCTTCCCGTGGCAGCCGCGGGGGCTGCAGCGGGCGCGGAGTATGCCTGGACGCTGCTGTTATCAGTGGTGTCCGCTCCGGTCACACCGGCGTGGGCCGGGGCGCCAACGCCGAATGCAATGCCGGATGCCGCAGCAACGGCGAGCGCAGGGCGGCCCAGCGAGCGGGCCTGGGACTTGGCTGTGACGGCGAGGCCCTCGAGCACAATGGAGCGGGCCGGGGTCGCGCGGTGACGGGCAGTGGTGGAAATTTTTGACACGGTTGATCGCCTCTCCCATGCCTGCGGGGTGAGCTGTCGGGTTCGGGCTGGAGATACCCGGCCGGAAGCACCCCGTGACGTACGGAGACACTATCGACTTAACCCCAAGGCCACACACGTGGCCGTGGAAACTTGGTTCCCCCGTCCCTGCCAGCTGGAGCGGTTGTGTCCCATGATCAGCGGCAGGGCTCGGCATACTGATGGGAATGTCCCGACTGAGAGGGACACCAGAAGACCATAACCCGCGCTCCCGCTAATTGTCACATTTGGGTAACATACGAGGTGGTCCTCTCGGATTCCGCCACCGAATGGATCCGGACAGCCTTTTCCGGGCTGACCTTGGCTGACGTCCCGGAAAGGCCAGCGATAACAATCCCGAAACGGACCCCTGCCTGCAGGCCCCGGCGAAGGGTAGGCTTCGGGACTATGCCCCTGTTCGTGATCAATCCCCGGCGCCGGTTGACCGGGGTCCTGCTGGCCCTGGCGGTGGCATCCTTCCCGCTGCCGGCCACTGCGGATGATCCCGCCCCGCCCGCCGGCTACCCCTCCTGGGCTGACGTGCACGCGGCGCAGTCATCGGAAGCCGCGAAGGCAGCCGAAATCACCACCATTACAGGCCTCCTGGACGGACTGCAGCAGCAGACGGAAGCCGCCGGGGACGCCGCCGTCCGGTCGGCGGCCGAATACGCCGTCGCCCAGGCCGGACTCGACTCCGCGACGCTGAGGCTGGAAGCCCTGACCGCGCAGGCAGCGCGGGCCAACGATGAACTGGCCAGGCGCCGGAAAGACATTGGTGCCCTTGCCGCGCAGTCCTACAAGACCGGGGGCACCAACGCGGGTTTCTTCGTGGCACTGGACGCCCTCGGCACCAACAGCGTGCAGGGACTGAACCTGGTCAAGCTGGTCGGTGACAAGACTGCCGCGCTGGTGGAAAAAGCGGGGGCCGCCGGCAGGGTCGCCGCCGCCCTCACGGAACAGGAAAGGGCTGCCAGGAGCGAGCGGGAGCGGCTGTCGGCGGAGGCCAAAGCAAAACTGGATTCTGCCCGCTCAGCGCGTGACGCGCTCGGCCGGCAGGTCGCCCAGGAACAGCAGCACAGCGAGGAGCTGACGGCGCAGCTGGCTGCACTGAAGGGGACGACGGCGGCCCTTGAGGGGGAGTACCGGCAGGGCCAGGCGGCGTTGGCCGCCTACGGGCAGGCGCAGGAGGCCAGGCGTGCTGCAGCCGGGGAACAGGCCCGCAGGCAGGCGGCCGCCGCGGCCGCTGCTGCGCGGCTGCCCGCACCCGCCGAACCTGCGGCACCCTTCGGAACCCCGGCCCTTCCCAGCACTCCCATACAGCAAAATCCCGTACAGCAAAGTCCCGTTCAGCCAAATCCGGCGCCGCCGGATCCCGTGCAGGCCGCCGCTCCCGCCGACAATCCGGCCGCTCCTGCTCCTGGTACCCCGCCCGTGGCACCCGCCCCGCCCGCCGTCGTCGTGCCTTCCGTTCCCGGTGGGGCCGTGAATGACCCGGCCGGGGCGAAAAGCTACGCTTCCGGACGGCTCGCCGCCTTCGGCTGGGGCCAGGACCAGTTCCTTTGCCTCGCCCAGCTCTGGACCAGGGAATCGGGGTGGCTGACCACCGCCACAAACCCTTATTCAGGCGCCTACGGAATACCCCAGGCCCTGCCGCCGGGAAAGTATTCCAGCGCCGGCAGCGATTGGCTGACCAGCTACCGCACCCAGATCGAGTGGGGCCTCGGCTACATCCGCGACCGCTACGGCTCCCCGTGCGCCGCCTGGAACCACTCCGTGTCCCTGAACTGGTACTGACTGACGCGCTAGGCTTTCCCCATGCCAGATTTCGAACGGTTCCGTGCGCTGCTCGAAGATGAGCGGGCACGGCGCATGGCACTGCTGCCCGCGCTGCGGGCCGACATTGACGCGGCAAACTCGGCACGCCGCGACTCCAACGTCGACGATGAGCATGACCCCGAAGGCTCCACCATCGCCTTCGAACTATCGCAGGCCTCGGCGCTCCTGAAGCAAAGCTCCGCCGGACTGGACGAGGTGGAAGCTGCCCTGGCCCGGCTCGCCGGAGGTACCTACGGCATCTGTGCTGCGTGCGGGGAACCCATCGCCGAGGGCCGGCTCGAAGCGCGGCCCTGGACGCCGTTCTGCATCCTCCACGCCTCCACGGGGCGCGGACGATGACGGGCCCTGCGGAGACAGTGTCCGCCGCGGCGGAATTCATCGACCGGACCCTCCAGAACGAAGGTGCCTGGTACCGTGCGGACGAAGTGGCGCACCGGCTGGGCGGGCGCCTTGCCTCCTACGGTTCCTCCATCGGGGCAGTCCGTGGCACGGTCCGCGATGCCCTGCGGAAGTTCAAGGACCTTGACCATGACGACACCGTGATGCTGGCCTCCGCCCTGTGGGGCCAGCCGCGGCCGGGCGGCCGGCCCGTTTTCGAACGCCGCCTGGCCGCCGTGGTGCTGCTGCAGTCGCGCGTTCGGCTGCTCCGGCACTCGGACCTGACCCGGCTGGAGGGTCTCCTTCGGTCCGCGCAGGCGGCGGATCTGACAGCGCCGCTCCTCGCCGATGTGCTGGCGCCCATGCTGGCAGGGCTGGGGGAGCGGGAGCAGCAACGGGCATCCGTTGTCCTGGCGAGGTGGCGGGAAGACCCGGACCCGCAGTTGCAGGCTGCCGCTGCATCCCTTGAGGAAGACTTGTCCCTTTTGAATGCATCCAGGAGAACCCCATGAATGATCAGTTTGGCCTTGACCGCTTTGTCGCCGCCCAGAACAGCGGCGGAACCTATGAGCAGGCGCTGGGGGAGCTCCAGGTGGGCAGGAAGTCCGGGCACTGGATGTGGTTCATCTTCCCGCAGATTGCCGGGCTCGGGCAGAGTGAGACCTCACGCCGGTATGCCATTTCCTCGCTTGCCGAGGCCCGTGCTTACCTGGACCACGAGGTTCTCGGTCCGCGGCTGCTCGAATGTGCCATGGTCCTGGCGAACCATGCCGACCAGTCTGCACAGGACGTCTTCGGCGGCATCGACGCCAAAAAGCTCCGCTCGTCCATGACACTGTTTCTCCGGGCTGCACCCGGAGAAACAGTGTTCAAAACGGTACTGGCCCAATTCTTCGGCGGCGAGCCCGACCCCGCTACGGACCGGCTCCTGGCAGACCAGGATGCGTCCGGCCAGGACGCCGACCGCTGAGGGCGTTCGCCGCCGGCGGTTCCCGGGAGCGGAAGCTATGGGGTGGGGCTGCCGCCATTGACGTTCAGTGTTTCGCCCACCACGTAGCTGGACTCGGGTGAGGCCAGGAAGACATAGGCGGGGGCGAGCTCGGCGGGTTGGCCCGCCCGGCCCAGGGGAGTGGACTGGCCGAACTCGGGCAGCTGCTCCTTGGGCTGGCCGCTGCTGACCTGCAGGGGCGTCCAGATAGGGCCGGGAGCCACGGCGTTCACCCGGATGCCTTTGGGGGCCAGCTGCTGGGCCAGGCCCTTGGTGAAGTTGTTGATGCTGGCCTTGGTGGTGGCGTAGTCCACCAGGGTCGGGGAGGGGTTGTAGGCCTGGATGGATGTGGTGTTGATGATGGTGGAGCCCGCCGGCATGTGCGGCACGGCGGCCTTCGTCACCCAGAACATGGCGTAGACGTTGGTCTTCAGGGTGTGGTCGAACTGCTCGTCCGTGATGTCCTGCAGGTCTTCCTGGGCCACCTGCTTTCCGGCATTGTTGACCAGGATGTCCACGCCGCCCAGGACGGCCACCGCGGTGTCCACCAGGTCCCGGCAGGCTGCGGAGTCCTTAAGGTCGCCCGGGACCTTGACGGCCTTCCGGCCGGCCGCTTCGATGATGCCCGCGATACGTGAGGCGTCCTCCTCTTCCTGGGGCAGGTAGGAAAGCACGACGTCGGCACCCTCCCGTGCGAAGGCGATGGCCGTTGCCGCACCAATCCCCGAGTCGGCGCCGGTCACGATGGCCCGGCGGCCGTCCAGCCGCCCCGTGCCCCGGTACGTCTCCTCGCCGAGGTCGGCCTTGGGCTCAAGTTCGGCATCCAGGCCGGGCTCAGGCTGGTGTTGTTTGGGTGGGGAGATCTTTTCGTACGCAGTGACGGGGTTGCGGAAAGTGTACTGGTCAGTCATGGCGGTCCTCCTGTTCGTGCGGAGTCCTGGCCGGTTCACTGCCCGGACTCCGGGAAACTGCGGCTGCCCACCGGCAACAGCAAAAGCTAAGCATGCTTACGTTTCCCAGCCTAGGCATAGATTCCCCGCCCTGCCAAGCCCGGGCGGAGTCAGCTGCGGCCGACCTCCACCAAGGTGACCCGGAACAGCTGCCCGGCGTCGAGCACCGCCTCCATGTACGTGCAGGCCGGCTGGCGGCGGCGGTCCGTGGGCGACCCCGGATTCAGCAGCCTCAGTCCCCGGGGTGAGGTGGTGTCCCAGGGGATGTGGCTGTGGCCGAACACCAGCACATCCGCGGACGGGTACAGCGCCTCGCACCGCAGTTCCCGGCCCTTCGCCTGGCCTGTCTCGTGGACCATTGCAAAGCGGACGCCCCCGAGCGTTGCGGTGGCCGTTTCCGGCAGCCGCCGCCGCAGTTCCGGACTGTCATTGTTGCCGTAAACACCCAACAGCCGCCTGCTCCGGCGTTCGAATTCGTCCAGCAGGGCCGCCTCCACCCAGTCCCCGGCGTGGAACACCACGTCAGCCTTTTCGACGGCGGCCCACACCTGCGCAGGCAGGGTTTTGGCGCGCTTGGGCACGTGCGTATCGGCGATGAGGACCAGGTTCAACGGCATACCGGAATCCTGCCACGGCGCCCCTGTTCCATGCCCGCCCGGAGTCGTAATCTGGGGGCTTGGAGGTGATTGCCATGGAGGCAGCCCAAGGAGACCGCATCGTGGTCCATGGGAGGAACGTGGGGTCTTCGGACCGGCATGGAGTGATCCTGGAAGTCCGTGGCGAGGGCGGACACCCGCCCTACGTTGTCCGCTTCGACGACGGACACGAGACAGTCATGTACCCCGGCGGCGATTTCACCGTCGACCACGGACACGACACCTGACGCAGGACGGCATCCTGCCGCCCGACCTGTCAGACTGGATTAATGGATCACCCACTGTCCTCCAGCATGTCCTCCACGCCACCGCCGCGCACCGGTCCCCGGGACCCCGGCGACGCCTGGGTGGAAGGCGACCGCGGCCGGTACTGGGGCAGGTTCGGCGCGGCCGGAGTCCTGGCCTACGACCCCACCAAGGGGGTGCTCCTGCAGCACCGTGCCGTCTGGAGCCACAACGGCGGCACGTGGGGCCTGCCCGGCGGTGCACTCCACGAGGGCGAGGAAGCGGTTGAGGGCGCCCTCCGGGAGGCCTACGAGGAAGCCGCCGTCCCGCCAGAGAGCGTGGAAGTGCTGTTCACGTCGGTGCTGGACCATGGCTACTGGTCCTACACCACGGTGGTGGTGCGGGTGCAGGAATCCTTCGAGCCCGTCATCAGCGATCCTGAAAGCATCGCGCTGCTCTGGATTCCAGTGGCTGAAGTGGACTCTTTGGAGCTGCATCCCGGCTTCGCTGCATCCTGGCCGGACCTGATGGCAAGGCTGGACGCCGAAGAATCCTGGTAGCCAGGCCTTTCCCGGAAAGGTCTCACGGACGCTGCACTGATGGGCTGACTCCCTTCGGGAAGCAGTTCCGCACGGAAGAACCCCAGCTGGCTGCCCACAAAACAGGGTAAGTCCGGGCGCGAAATTAGGTACCCACTACTGGTGCCCGCCGCATGACCAGCCCGTATGCTCCAGGCTACGGCGATGTCGTGGCTGCTGGGATGCCGGACAGGTGACAGGACAACCGCCGCAGCAGCCTTGGCGCGCCGCATGCCGGGGCCCTGACCCATTGGCCGAACATGAGTCCGCGTAATACAGCAAGGTTGGTGAGCCAGTTGCCTCTTCCTCTCCTGTCACCTGTTGCAGCATTAGGGCACGACGGCGGACTGCCGGGCAAAGAGCCGTCAACGATCCATGTCCGGGCCACCGAAACGCGACATCAGGCTTCCGGCGACTTCCCGAATGAGGCATACGGGCAACGGGTGTGCAGCCTCCTGGTGCAGGCCCTGTGAGCGCCGCGGTCGATGCACCCCGGCGCAACCAGGGGAGGGTGCGGCTGCGCGACCTGGGGTTCGCGCTGGCTGGCCTCGTTTCGTTGCTGCTCGTTGCAGGGGCGGCCTCCACCGTGGCGGTACCGGTCACCAGCGACCTGGGCCTCGTTGCGGTGCTGCCCTACCCCTACTGGATAGGGCTCGTGCTCGTTAATGTCACCTTCGTCGCGGCGCTGCGGGGGAAAGCCGGCGGGCCTGCAGGACGGGCAGTGATGATGTGGCTCCTCGCAGTGCTCGTGCTTGAACTGTTTGGAACAGCGGCCTTTGTTACCGATGTACCGCGGGGCGAAGTCGCGTTCCGGCATCTGGGTATCGCCGACGCCCTCTCGAGCACCCAGGTGATAGATCCGGACATTGATGCCTACTTCAACTGGCCGGGCTACTTTGCCCTGCTGGCGACGATCATTAAGGCCACAGGCCTTGCGCCGGCAAGCGTAGCGCTCTGGGCTCCCGTGGTTAACGTGGGATTGTGGCTCGCCGCCCTGGGGGTCCTGACGCGGTTCCTGACGGCTGATCCCCGCCGCCTCTGGCTTGTACTCTGGCTCTTCTGCCTCGGTAACTGGCAGGACCAGGACTATCTGTCGCCCCAGGCCTTTGCCTTCTTCCTGTACCTCGTGGTGATCGCCCTGCTCCTCGGCCCGTTGGCCGCGCGGCCCGGCACGTTCCGCGGCTTCCGGGCCGCCAACCTTGCGGTGTGGTGGCGCGGCCGGTCCCCCTCCGAGCACCGGCCACAGCATCGGGTCAGTGCGTTAGTGGCCACCCTCCTGCTGGTCACCGTCATCTGCGCAAGCCACCAGCTGACGCCCTTCATGATGCTCATTGCCGTGATGGCCCTCTGCCTCACCGGGCGCGTCTGGACCGGCCGGCTGCCCCTGATCACCGCCGTGATCCTTGCGCTCTGGCTGGTCTATCCGGCCAGTGCTTATCTCATCGGACACCCGCCGCTTGAGGACGCAGGACTGCAGGGGGCCGTTGCGGCGAATGTCGTTGACCGCGTGACGGGAACTCCAGGCCATTCGCTTGTGGTCAAGGTCCGCATGGTCCTGACCCTCGTGCTGTGGGCCCTCGCTGCGGCAGGGGCGCTGCGGGACTGGCGCAGGAAGCGCCTTGACATCCGGGTGGTCCTGCTGGCGGTTACCCCGATCCTGCTCTTCCCGATGCAGTCCTATGGCGGGGAAATGCTCATCCGCGTCTCATTGTTCGCGCTGCCCTTCGTCGCCCTGCAGGCGTCTTCGATCCTGCTGCCCAAGGAGGGCAGCCGCGGCCTTCCCCTCCGCACCATGGCGGCCCTCGTTCCCACCTTCCTGGTGCTTTCCCTGCTGATCGAGACCAGCAGGTTCGGGAATACGAAATTCGACATATTCACGGGCAGCGAAATGGCCGCGGTGGCTGAAGTTGAGCGGATGGCGCCCCACGGCGCGGCCATCATCTCCGCTGCCCACCCCACGCCGTGGCGAAGCGACGCCTACCTGGAACACCGGTACCGGACCATGGATGACCTGTGCCGGCGGAACCTGTCAGCGGCAAGCTGCGGCCCGATCTTCTACAACTACGGCCGGCACAACCCTGCCGGCGCCTTCGTGCTGCTCATGCGGTCCACAGAGGCGAGCCTCGAACTCCAGGGCCAGACCACCGAGCGCAACTCCGCCCAGATGGAGGACTGGTTAAAGTCCCAGCCAGGTGTGCAACTCGTGTTCAGCAACGCCGACGCACGAATCTACCGGCTGCCCACGCCATGAGCTCCTAGTAGCCCTCACCGTACTCGGCCGTGACCAGGATGGGCAGGTGGTCCGAGTTGCCGCGCGGGAGTGTTTCGACACTGGCGATGTCCAAGCCCAGTGAGGTGGCAAAATCGAAGTGGCCCTTGAATACCTTGTAGCGGGTGTAGGTGCGCCTGTTGCTCAGCGACAGGGCATACCCCGAGTTCTTCATGTGCATGTCCAGGTTCTTGGTGAAGAACGGATAGTTGAAGTCGCCCACCATCAGGGTCATCAGGCCCTTGCCCATGCTCAGCAGCTCGGCATGGGCTGCGTGGATCTGCTTGCGCCGCAGCGAGTTCGATGCCGTCAGCGGGGCGGCGTGGAACGAGCCGATCACCAATTCGTGCTGGGTTTCGTTGTCCATGACCCGCGTGCCAATCAGGCGTTCGTGCGCCGGTGCCAGCACCCGGTCGTGCATCGATTTCTTCAGTGCAAAGGACTGCGTATCCAGCGCTGTGAACCGGCTGGTGCGGTAATAGATGGCAAGCCCCAGCCGGTTGCCTTTCGTGGCATCGGCCAGGTGCAGGGGCCCCAGGGTCTCGGGAAGGTCGCTGGAATCCACCTCCTGCAGGCACAGCGCATCGATGTCGTGGTTCCGTGCCAGGGCGAGGAGCTCGCCGCTGGCCGTGTGCTTGCGGAGGTTGTAGCTGATGACGCGCATAAAACACCTCGTTCGAGGTTGCTGACAGGACCAGTTCCTGAGTCTAGCCCGATCGCCCCCCGCAGCCTCCAACATTTCATCAGCCGCCGCAGCGCGCCGTCCCCGGCTGGCGGGATAGAGTTAGTGGCAATTCACTGACTTTCCGTAAGGGGCCAGCCTTGACTGCAGACCTGCCCGAGCTCGCCGAAGGCAACTTCTATTACCAGGACCTTGGCGGTGGCCGCTTCCGGTCCACCATCCATGCCCAGGGGGCCTGGAACGTTCACGAACAGCACATGGCACCGGCATCGGGACTGATGGCCGACGTCCTGGAGCGGCACGAACCGCGGGATGACATGCGGATGGCCCGCATCAGCTACGAGATCCTGGGCCTGATCTCCGGCGGTGAATTCCGGATCGACACCACCACGCTGCGGCCCGGCCGCACCATTGAACTGGTGCAGGCCGAGTTGATTGCCGGCGGGCGGACGGCAATCCGGGCCTCGGGGTGGCGCATGCTGACCAGCGACACGGCTGCCGTGGCCGCCGTCGAAGATGCTGCCATCCCCGACCCGGACGAATGCAAGCCCTACGACGGCTCGGCTGTCTGGCCGGGAGGCTACATCCGCTCGCTCGAAATGAGGGTGGCCGAAGGGCACAGGCCCGGCGCCGGGAAAGTCTGGCTCCGCACCGACCACCCCCTGACCGACCAGGCCGACAGCGGTGACTTCGCCCGGCTGATGGGATTGGTCGATACAGCCAACGGCATCGCCGCCCGCGTCCCTCCGGGCCAGGGGAGCTACGCATTCCCCAACCTGGACCTCCAGATCCACATGTACCGCAGGCCGGAGGGGGAATGGCTGGGGCTGGACAACGCTGTGTCGTTCGGCCGCGACGGGATCGGCCTGACGTCCACCGTGCTGCACGACAGGCAGGGACCCTTTGGGCGGGCCGAACAGATCCTGACCCTGCGCCGGACCTGAGCGGACACCGCATACCGCCCGGGCCAGGGCAGGCTGCACTGACGGCGGACGGTCCCGCCGCAGGTATGGTGGCCGCATGTATCGCTGAGTATCGTTGTATATCGTTCACGATTTGACGAAGGAGTTCATCATGCGTGCTTCATCCCCCGCCGGCGGGTACGGCGGAAACAGCCTGGACGGCATGTGGCAGGCGGTCGAGGAGCTGCGTTCCCGGATCGACAGGCGGATGGGAACCCGGGCCGGGAAGGGTGAAGTCCGTGCGGCCGTGCTTGCCCTGCTGGCGGAGCGCCCCATGCACGGCTACCAGATCATCCGCGAGATCGAGGAGCGCAGCAGCGGCAGCTGGAAACCGAGCGCCGGATCGGTCTATCCCACGCTGCAGCTCCTGGCCGATGAAGGATCCATCAGCGCCGAGGAATCCAACGGCCGAAAGATCTACTCGTTGACCGAGGCCGGCCGCGAAGAAGCCGCGGCCCGGCAGGGCGCTGCCCCCTGGGATCCGGCAGGTGCCGCGTCCGGCGGGGTCACCTCCCTTCCGCGGGCAGGGATGGAACTGGCCCAGGCAGCAGCACAGGTTGGCCGTACCGGTTCCGCCGGCCAGGTACAGCAGGCGGTGGCGGTGCTGGACGAGGCCCGGCGCCGGCTGTACGCCATCCTCGCCCAGGACTGACCCGGGTGGCGTCCGCTGTCCAGGAGAGTCCAGCCGGGAAGCTCCCCGTGCGGGAGCACGCCGGACGCTACCGGCGGATCCTGCGCTTTGCTGCGTGGAACCTCGCTTCGACGTGGTGGTTTGAGTTGTTCCTGCCGCGGATTGGACTTGGCCGGGTGGCCGCCCGGACGCGTTCACGGCGGATGCGGCGCTTTGCCCAGCGGTTCCACGACCTCGCCGTGGAGCTCGGCGGACTCATGATCAAGGTGGGGCAGTTCCTGTCCTCCCGGCTCGATGTCCTTCCGCCCGAGATCACCAAGGAGCTGGAAGGACTGCAGGACGAGGTGCCGCCGGTCGCCTTCCCGGCCATCTCCGCCCTTGCAGCCCGGGAACTGGGGACGCCGCTGCACCGGGTCTTTGCCTCCGTGGACCCAACGCCCATCGCGGCCGCCTCCCTGGGCCAGGCCCACCGGGGCCGCTTGAACGCCGTTGATGCCGGGGATACCGGGCTCGACGCCGTTGTCCTGAAAGTGCAGCGTCCGGGTATCGGTGCCATTGTCGACGTCGATCTTGCCGCCCTGCGCAAGGTTGCCGGCTGGCTCAGCCACATCCGCATCGTTTCCCGCCGCGCCGACATGCCGGCGCTGGTGGAGGAATTCGCCCAGACCAGCCTGCTGGAAATCGACTACCTGCACGAGGCCGTCAACGCCGAGCGTTTCGCCGCGGATTTCGCCGGGGACCACCGCGTGGAAGTCCCGGGCGTGGTGTGGGAGAGGACCACCCGCCGCGTGCTCACGCTGGAGGATGTCACGGCCATCAAGATCACGGACGTCCGGACGCTTCGCGCCGCCGGCATCGATCCCGCCGCGGTCGCGCCGGTGTTCGCGTCCATCATGTTCGACCAGCTCTTCACCAACGGTTTCTTCCATGCCGACCCGCATCCCGGGAACATCTTCGTCACCCCGGTCCCTCCAGGCTCAGGAGGGATTCCCTGGAAACTGACGTTCATCGATTTCGGCATGATGGGCGAAGTAACGGCTTCCACGCGCAGCGGCCTGCGGAAGCTGCTGATCGCAGCTGCCGCCCGGGACGGCAAGGGACTCGTTGCGGCGATCAACGACGTGGGCGTCCTGATGCCGTCAGCCGACAGCGTGGGACTGGAGCGCGCCATGACGCAGCTCTTTGCCCGCTTCGGGGGCATGGGCTTCGCAGAACTGCGCGAGGTGGACCCGCGGGAATTCCGCGACTTTGCGGTGGAGTTCGGCGACGTGGTCCGCTCGCTGCCATTCCAGCTGCCGGAGAACTTCCTGTTGATCATCCGGGCCATGTCCCTGACATCCGGCGTGTGCAGCGCCCTGGATGAGCGTTTCAACCTCTGGGATTCCGTGGAGCCCTACGCCGCGCAACTGCTGCGGAACGAGCGCGGCAACGTGGTGCAGGACGTGGCCCGGCAGGCCCTCGACACCGCCGGTATCGCCGTCCGGCTCCCGGGCCGGCTGGACGCCCTCGCCGACAGGCTCGAGCAAGGATCGCTGGAGGTTGTTGTCCCCCGTCTGGAGCGGCAGGCTGCACGGCTGGACCGTGCCGTGCGCCGCACGGCCTCCGCCCTGGTCTTCGGTGCCCTGCTGCTCGCGGGAGCCATTGTCCGCCCCGACGACCTGGTGCTGGGTACTGTACTGATGAGCGCGTCAGCGGTTCCGCTGCTGCACGCACTGTGGGTCGGGCGCCGGGGCCGTTAAGGCGGCTGCCGCCGTCGGGCGTAACCTAGGGGTGGCCTGCCCGGGCCGCAGCCATCGAACCTGTCGGAACCGCCGACACCTAGCCAGGGAGCTTCGCCACAATGCACCACACCGGTACTGGACTGCGCACGCTCACCGTGGTGCGCCAGGACGTGTCCCTCGGCGCGGGCCGCGACCTTGAGTTCGGCCTCGAGCTGCTCGCCAGGGCGAGGAGCGGCGGCCTCGGCCCCACCCTCCGGCTCTACCGGCCCGCTCCCACCGTGGCCTTCGGGCAACGGGACACTCGGCTGCCGGGCTTCGAGGCAGCTGCCCAGGCCTGCCGGGACAACGGCTTCGAGCCCTTGGTCCGGCGGGCGGGGGGACGCGCCGCCGCCTACCACCAGGGAACGCTCGTGGTGGACCACATCGAACCGGACGCGGACGCTGTCGCCGGATCCAAGGCCCGCTTCGGGTATTTCGGCGAACTCTTTGCCCAGGCGCTGCGAATCGTTGGAGTACAGGCGGCGGTAGGGGAAATCCCCGGTGAATACTGTCCCGGCGAATTCAGCGTGCACGGAACGGATCCCGCGGACAGTTCCCGCCGGGTGAAACTTGTGGGAACCGCACAGCGGGTGGTCTCCGGCGGCTGGCTTTTCAGCTCCGTCATCGTGGTGGAGGATTCCGCCCCGATCCGCAAGGTCCTCACCGACAGCTACGCAGCGCTCGGACTGGACTGGGATCCTGCCACCGCCGGTGCCGCCAACGACCTGGTGCCCGGCCTTGAAGTGGACGCTGTGGAGCAGGCCCTGCTGCAAACGTATGCGGGCGATGCCACCCTGGAAACTGCTTCCTTCAGCAGCCTGGGGGCATGACCCGCAGATGATCGAAACGGTCCAGGGCCGGGCAGCATATTCGCGGCCCGGCCGGACGTCCGGCTAAGCGGCCAGGCGGCTCTTCACCTCGGCGGCCGACGGGTTGGTGGCGGCGGATCCGTCCGGGAAGAGGACCGTGGGGACGGTGCGGTTTCCGCCGTTGAGCTGCTCCACGAGTTCCGCGGTGCCGTCCACCTCTTCGATGTTGATTTCCGTGTAGCCGATGCCCTGCGCATCCAGCTGCTTCTTCAGCCGGTTGCAGTAGCCGCACCAGGTGGTGGAAAACATGGTGATAGTGCCGGATTCGGGAGTGAAGTCCACAGGGATCTCCTAAACGTCGCTTGAAAGGTTTCCTTACGGTCAACGGTAGCGCGGCCGGCGGTATTCCCCGGTGCTGAACCTGCCCTGCCGGCCTGGATGACAGTTTGTGGCGCGCACTGGCAAGCTTGGTGCCATGTGTGGACGCTACGTTATGGCACGCGCCGTGGGGGACCTGCTGGCCGAATTCGATGCCGGCCTGGAGGACGAGGTCAGCATTTCGCCGTCCTGGAACGTGGCTCCCACGGACGCTGTCCCTATCGTGCTGGAACGCATCATTGAAGACCCCGCCGCGTCCCGGCAGGTACGCCAGCTGCACGTGGCGCGCTGGGGCCTGGTCCCGTCCTGGGCCACGGATCCCGGAATCGGTTCGCGCATGATCAACGCCCGCAGCGAATCCGTGCTGGACAAACCGGCCTTTAGGAAGGCAGTGCGGTCCCGGCGCTGCGCCGTCCCCGCTGACGGCTACTACGAATGGAAACAGGGCCCGGGGAAATCGAAACAGCCCTACTATGTGCACCCGGGCCAGGGCCGGAGCATCGCGTTCGCGGGACTCTATGAATGGTGGAAGGACCCGTCGGTTCCGGATGGGGAGCCCGGCCGCTGGCTGCTCACCACCTCCATCCTTACCGCAGACACGCCGCCGCCGGGAAGTGAACACGGAATTTTCGGCAAGCTCACCGAACTCCATGACCGAGTGCCGCTGCCCATGGACAAGGCAACCATGGAGGCATGGCTGGACCCGCAGGCCGGCGACCCTGCGGCGCTGGTGGAGCTGGTGCGGTCAGGAGTGCAGGAAGCCGCGGCGGCCTGGCAGGTGGAAGCCGTTGGCCGGGACGTTGGCAATGTCCGGAACAACGGACCGGAACTGATCCACCCGGTGGAAACACTGTTCTAGCAGGCGTGCACCAAGGTGCCGCCGCGTCACACGGTGACCGTACCGTCGTCGTCCACGGTCCAGCTGGGGTTGTAGGCCACCTCCCAGCGGAAGCCGTCGGGATCGGCAAAGTACCCCGTGTAGCCTCCCCACGGCTGGGTGACGGGTTCGGCAATAACGGTTGCTCCTGCCGCCGCAGCCTCGTCCATCACCCGGTCCACGTCGGCGGCGCTGGGCTGATTGTGGCTCAGGGTGATGCGCGGGACGCCGTCAGGAGGGCTCACGCCTGCCTCGGCCTGCATCTGGCGGACATCCCACAGGGAGAGCACCAGGCCATGGTTCACCTGGATGAACAGCACTTCGCCGGCCACTTCGCGGTGGACCGGCCACCCCAGGCCGTCAACATAGAAGGCCCGCGACTCCTGGACATTGCTGACACCGAGGGAGATAAAGTCGACTCTGGGCTCCATGCTTCGATACTGTCAGATGATGGCGACAATTCAAGGAAACGACAGGGATGCCGGGGCCGACAAGGAACAGCTCGCTGCCGTTCGCATTGCCGTTGATGAGGTCGATGAACAAATCGTCACCCTCATCGCCCGCCGCGAACGGCTGATCAGGATCGCCGGAACCCTCAAGGGTGATGACGCCGAGGTACGGGCCCCCGGCCGTGTGGAACGCATCATTGAGCATGTGCGGGCCGCGGCCGAGAAGAAGGACATCGACCCGGACATCGTCGAATCAACCTACCGGGCAATGATCTCGGGGTTCATTGAACTTGAACTGAAGATCCATAAAGAAAACAGCTGACCAGCCGCACCGGCAGGTGGAGGAGCCTTAGATGGCTTCCTCCACCGGTACCCCGTGCTGGAATTCCCGGCCGTCAGCTTCGCTGAAGGCTGACAGGACGTGCCCCTGTCCAAGCCCGTTCAGGGCAGTGAGGGGGAAGCTTCCGGTGATGCTGTTTTCCGAGTGGGATACTCCGGACAGGTCGTAGTCTTCCTCGATTCCCTGGTCCCGGTTGAACGAGTAGCAGGCAATGGCCTCCCCGTTCATGAACTCGATGCACAGCCGCCGCTGCAGTGAAAAGTCCGGCGAGGCACCCATCAAACCCACCACGTAGGCGCCGGAATCCGGAATCGCCCCGTCTATGTCGAACTGCGCCACAAGGGTGGAGTCCTCGGTCTTGATGCTGGCCTGCTTCAGGAGCGCGTCATCGGTACTCATGCCAACATCCTGCTCCCTGCCGCACGCTCCGTCCACCCCCGCCTATGTTTTGCTGCCCACCCGGCGTAAACTGGTTTTATTCGAACACTTATTCGAATAAGCAGCAAAAATCACCGTAGGGAGGCGCCCATGGGCATGTTCAGCGAGTCCGTTGACGTGGTGTCTTCCGCCGAAGGCCAGCCTGAGTCCCTGACCTGGCAGGGCAGGACCTACACCGTCTGTGCAGAACCCGTCCGCTGGTATGAACGCCGGCAGTGGTGGGCCGAAGACAGCCGGGCTCCGCTCGGAAGCGGCCAGGGAGTGGTGGACCACGAAATCTGGCGCGTCCAGGTGCTTCCTGCCAATGCTCCACGTGTGCCGGCTCCCGCAGCCGAAGAGACCCTCACCCTTGACCTGACCCGCCATATCCGCAGCGGCCGCTGGCGGTTGCTCCGGATCCATGATGCCCTCCTCCCGGTGCGGCTTGACCACAGAACAGCATGAGCTTCACCCACCTCCACGTTTCCACTGCATTCAGCGCCCACTACGGCGTCTCCTGGCCTGAAGAACTTGCCAATGCAGCTGCCGCCGACGGCGCCACTGCCTTGGGCTGCACCGACCGTGACGGCCTCTACGGCACCATCAAGCACCTCAAGGCCTGCATGGCTGCGGGTATAGATCCCATCGTCGGGGTGGACCTCGCAGTATTTGACGACGACGGCGATCACCGCACCCAGCTGGCCGGCAGGGTGGTGGTGCTTGCCCGCGGCCACAACAACGGAGCCGGTTACCGTGCGCTGTGCCGCCTGGTGTCCGACGCCCACGCCAGGACTTCAGGTAAAGCCGGGGGAGCGGTACCCGTGGCGGTCACCAGGGCCGAACTCGCATCCCGGACCATCGACCCCAACACCCTCAAGCCTGTCCTGACCGTCCTGCTCGGCCCTGATTCCGACGTTGGCCGGGCCATGGGCGGCCGGCGCTACCTCCGTCCCCGAACCCTGTTCAAGCAATGGCTCGATGCCATGCCGGCCGGGACACTTGTGGCGGAAATCGTCTCCCAGCTCAGCGCCCCGGGGACACCTTTCAGCACAGCGCATGCAGTCCGGATGTTGAGGCTTGCAGAGGAACACCACGTACCCGCAATCCTTACCAACGCCGTACGGTATTGCGCCGCCGACGGCGCCCCCACCGCCGACGTTTTGGACTCTGCCCGAACCTTGAAATCCCTCCCGGAGCTTGCAGGTGAGCCGCTCCTGCAACCCACCGGCCAGGGATGGCTGAAGACCGGGAACCAGATGCTGGGCCTGGGCAGGGAAATCATTTCCGCCGGCGGTTACGGCGCCGCCGACCACAGGCAACTGATGGTGCAGACGGAAGCGCTCGCCGATCTGTGCCGGATCGATCCCATCACAGACATGGGATGGAAGCAGCCAGTGGTGCCGGAGGCATCCGTCATAGGCATAAGCCAGGATCCGCACATTGAACTCATCCAGCGCTGCCACGCCGGAATCGGCAGACGGTTCCCGGGGATTGCAGGCAAACAGGAGCAGGAGATGCTGGTGCGGCTGGACCATGAGCTGCGCATCATCAAGAACCTCGGGTTCTCCTCCTACTTCCTGACCGTGGCTGAAGTGTCCAGGATGATCCAGGACATGGGGGTCAGGGCTGCCGCCAGGGGATCCGGGGCATCCAGCCTGGTCAATTACCTGATTGAGGTCAGCCATGTGAACCCCCTCCAGCATGACCTGATCTTTGAACGCTTCCTGTCCAATGACCGGGCCACTCTCCCGGACATCGACATCGACGTCGAAAGCGCGGAACGCCACAACGTCTACCGCAGGATTTTCGAGCGTTTCGGCCGTGAACGGGTCACCCTCATGAGCATGCAGAACGGATACCGGGCACGGGGAGCTGTGCGTGATGCCGGACTCGCCCTGGGCATGGACGACGCCGAGGTGGGGGAGATCGCCAAGCAGTTGTGGCGGTTCTCAGCACGGAAATTCCGTGAAGCGCTGCAGGAAAAACCCGAGCTCAGGGAGTTTGCCGGCCGGGTGGAACAGCGCGACGCCGACGGAAACCAGCAGCTCGACCTGCTGGTGGACCTGACCGAGCGCCTGGACAGGTTGCCCCGCCACATCTCCATGCATCCGTGCGGCGTGATCCTGGGCGACGCCACCCTCCTGGACCGCACCCCCGTCCAGCCAAGCGGACTCGGACTGCCCATGAGCCAGTTCGATAAACATGACATGGACCCCATGGGCATGCTCAAACTCGATGTCCTGGGGGTCCGCATGCAAAGTGCCATGGCTTTTGCCGTCCGCGAGATCATCCGTATCCACCCCACAAAAAAGGATGTCGTAGCCGCAGGCCACCACCCGCAAGGGCCAGACGGCTCAGGCCCCGACTACATCGCCGGCGACGGCAGGATTGACCTCAATGCCGTTCCCCTCGACGATGAAGCCACCTATGAACTGATCCGAAGCACCCACACGCTTGGTTGCTTCCAGATCGAATCCCCGGGCCAACGTGAACTCATCGGCAAAATGGCGCCACGGGAATTCAACGACCTCATCATCGACATCTCCCTCTTCCGCCCGGGACCCATGAAATCGGACATGGTCCGTCCCTTCCTGGAACACCGGCACGGATTCGCCCCTGAGGTCTACCCCCACCCGGACCTTAAACCGGTGCTGAAAGAAACCCACGGGGTCACTGTGTTCCACGAACAGATCCTGAAGACCCTGGACATCATGACCGGCTGCGGACTGGCCAAAGCCGACGAATTCCGCAGGGCCTTGAGCAGCGAAGCCGGCGAAGCCCAGGTGGAGGAATACTTCCGCCGCAACGCCAAAGCCAGGGGATACACCCCGGATGTGGTGGACAAGGTCTGGGGCACGCTGAAGTCTTTCGCCAGTTTCGGCTTCTGCAAAGCACACGGTGCCGCTTTCGCTGTTCCCACCTACCAGTCAGCCTGGCTGAAGACCCACCACCCCGAGGCCTTCCTGGCCGGCCTGTGGGAGCACGACCCCGGAATGTACCCGAAACGCCTGCTGGTGGCCGAAGCCCGCAGGCTTGGCATCCCCATCCTTCCCCTGGACATCAACCGGAGCAAAACCGAGTACCGGGTGGAGCGGATCGAATCCGGTAAAGATGCCGGCAGGCTGGGGATCAGGCTCAGCCTGAACGGCATCTATGGGTTGTCCGCAGCCGAATTGAAACGGATCGTGGCCGGCCAGCCCTTCGACTCCCTGGCAGACCTCCGGGCGCGCTCGCGGCTCAGCAAGCCAAGCATCCGCCGCCTGGCGCAGCTGGGCGCCTTCGATTCCCTGCACCGCGAAGCCGGGGGTACCGCCAACCGTGCCGACCTGGTGCAGCATCTCCAGCAGCTGCAGTCTTCCACTGGGACGCGCAAAGGAACTGATGTGGTGGACGGGCAACTGTCCCTGCCCCTGGGCGACGTTGAACTGCGCAACCTCAAGCCAGGTCTTCCCGCCCCCACCCTGGTGGAAAATGTCCGTGCCGAACTGGACCTGATGGCAGTGGACGTCAGCACCCATCTCATGGACAGCCACCGCCCACTGCTCGAACGGCTGGGCGTCACCACAGCGGACAAGCTCCTCAGCCTCCGGAACGGCACTGAAGTGCTGGTGGCGGGAGTCCGGGTGGCCACCCAGACCCCTCCGATGCGGGGCGGCAGGAGGGTGGTGTTCATCAGCATCGACGACGGTACCGGCTGCGTGGATTCGGTCTTCTTCCATGAAGCCCAGGAAAGTGCCGGGCCGCTCCTGTTTGGCACCCGGCTGCTCCTGATCCGGGGCACCACCCGCAGGACCGGCCCCCGGGGCATCAGCATCAGCGCAAGCATGGCGTGGGACCTTGCCAGGCCGGAGACTCTGCCCTTCCCGGAGGCCGGCACCCCCATCCCGGGGGATGGCCCGCACCCCCTGGACGGCATCAGCAGGACACTGGCCATCACCGGCTTCAACGGGTAGCCCTCCCGTGTGCCGCGTTGGTCGGCCCTTACCCGAACCGATAGCATTGTCGGTGGCTGGCTGTGGTCCCCGTATGCCACAAGCTATGAAGCCTTAACTTTGAATAGGAGACACCCGTGTCAGATGCCCAGCAGATCACCCTTCTCGTCGATGGCGAAGAGACCAAGGTGACTACCGGGACCACCGGTGCGGAACTCTTCTTTGAGCGCCGTGAAGTTGTTGTTGCCCGAGTCAACGGCGAGCTGAAGGACCTGGACCAGGAACTTCCCGAAGGCGCCGAGGTGGAAGGCGTCACCATTGACTCACCCGACGGCCTGAACGTCCTGCGCCACTCCACGGCGCACGTCATGGCCCAGGCCGTGCAGCAGCTGCGCCCCGAGGCCAAGCTTGGCATCGGCCCGTACATCACCGACGGTTTCTACTTCGACTTCGACGTCGCCGAGCCGTTCACCCCCGAGGACCTCAAGACCCTCGAAAAGATGATGCAGAAAATCATCAACCAGAACCAGAAATTCGTCCGCCGGGTTGTGACCGAGGACCAGGCGCGCGAAGCCATGAAGGACGAGCCCTACAAGCTCGAGCTGCTCGGCAGGAAAAACGACGCCGCCGAAGCCGGGGAAGGCGTCAACGTCGAGGTCGGCGCCGGTGACATCACCATCTACGACAACGTGGAGCGCAAGGAAGGCACTACCGTCTGGTGCGACCTCTGCCGCGGCCCGCACCTGCCCAACACCAAACTCATCTCCAACGCTTTCGCGCTGACCCGGTCGTCGTCGGCATACTGGCTCGGCAACCAGAAGAACCAGCAGCTGCAGCGCATCTACGGCACCGCCTGGCCCACCAAGGAAGCACTGAAGGAATACCAGGAGCGCATCGCCGAGGCCGAGCGCCGCGACCACCGCAAACTGGGCTCTGAACTCGACCTGTTCTCCTTCCCGGACGAGCTGGGCTCCGGCCTGCCCGTCTTCCACCCCAAGGGCGGCATCATCCGGAAGGAGATGGAAGACTACTCACGGCAGCGCCACGTGGAGGCCGGCTACGAGTTCGTCTACACCCCGCACATCACCAAGGGGCATCTCTACGAGGTATCCGGCCACCTGGACTGGTACAAGGACGGCATGTTCCCCGCCATGCACGTCGACGCCGAACTCAACGAGGACGGCAGCGTGCGCAAGCCCGGCCAGGACTACTACCTGAAGCCGATGAACTGCCCCATGCACAACCTCATCTTCCGCTCCCGCGGCCGGTCCTACCGCGAACTGCCCCTGCGGCTGTTCGAATTCGGTTCCGTCTACCGCTACGAGAAGTCCGGCGTGGTGCACGGCCTGACCCGGGTCCGCGGCATGACACAGGATGACGCCCACATCTACTGCACCCGGGAGCAGATGAAGGATGAGCTCACCAAGACCCTCACCTTCGTCCTGGACCTGCTCAAGGACTACGGGCTGAACGATTTCTACCTGGAGCTCTCCACCAAGGACCCCGAGAAGTACGTCGGCGACGACGCAACCTGGGAGGAAGCCACGCGCACCCTTGCGGAAGTGGCCCAGGAGTCCGGGCTGGAGCTTGTGCCGGACCCGGGCGGAGCGGCCTTCTACGGTCCCAAGATCTCCGTCCAGGCCAAGGACGCGCTGGGCCGCACCTGGCAAATGTCCACCATCCAGCTGGACTTCAACCTGCCCGAGCGCTTCGAACTGGAATTCCAGGCCGCCGACGGCAGCCGGCAGCGGCCGGTCATGATCCACCGTGCACTCTTCGGATCGGTGGAGCGCTTCATGGGCGTCCTCACCGAGCACTACGCCGGTGCCTTCCCCGCCTGGCTGGCTCCGGTCCAAGTGGTGGGCATCCCAGTGGCGGAAACGTTCAACGACTACATGTTCGACGTCGTGGACCAGCTCAAGGCGGAGGGCATCCGCGCCCAGGTGGATACGTCGTCGGACCGGTTCCCCAAGAAGATCCGCACCGCCAGCAAGGACAAGATCCCGTTCGTCCTGATAGCAGGCGGCGACGACGCCGAAGCCGGCGCCGTGTCCTTCCGTTTCCGCGATGGCAGCCAGGACAACGGGGTGCCCGTCGCTGAAGCCGTCAAACGGATCACCGACGCTGTCCGCAACCGGACCAGCTAGCCGAACGGAAGCCGCAAGTGCAGGAGAACACAGGCGCAGGGTATCCAGGCGATGCCGGCGTTACCGACGATTTCGCCCTCGCCGGTGTCCCGGATGCCTTCCAGCGCCTGTGGACTCCGCACCGCATGGCCTACATCAAGGGCGGTCAGCACCAGTTCAAGGACAAGGACGACTGCCCCTTCTGCGTGGGTCCTGCCCGCACCGACGAAGAGGCACTGATCGTCCACCGCGGCCGGACCTGCTACGTGGTGCTGAACCTCTTCCCATACAACCCGGGCCACCTGCTGGTCTGCCCCTACCGGCACATCCCGGACTACACCGACCTCACCGTGGAAGAAACAGCCGAGTTCTCAGAGCTGACCCAGACGGCGATGCGGGTGCTGCGCAAGGTATCCAATCCGGGCGGCTTCAACCTCGGCATGAACCAGGGCGTCGTTGGCGGGGCCGGGATCTCAGCCCACCTGCACCAGCACATCGTTCCGCGGTGGGGCGGCGACGGTAACTTCTTCCCGATCATCGCCCAGACCAAGGCCATTACCCAGACCCTTGACGAGGTCCGGCAGCAGGTGGCCGACGCCTGGCCCGGGGAGTCGCATGCTGAATAGGCATGCGCGCGGCTTCTTCACCGCGCTGTTCACCCCGCTGGCCCGCTGGCTCCTTAAAATCGGTGTATCACCTGACGCTGTCACCATCCTTGGTACTGCCGGCGTCTCGGCCGGCGCCCTGGTGTTCTACCCCCTGGGCCAGCTCTTCTGGGGCACCCTGTTCATCACCGCCTTCATCTTCTCCGACGTCCTGGACGGCATCATGGCCAGGATGCAGGACGTGAAGAGCCGCTGGGGCAACTTCCTGGACTCCACGCTGGACCGGATCGCGGACGGGGCACTTTTTGCCGGCGTAGCCGTTTGGTTCTTCACTGGCGGAAACAACACCGCCATTGCCGTCGCAGCCCTGCTCTGCCTCGTCCTGGGAATGGTCGTCTCCTACGCCCGCGCCAAGGCGGAGTCGCTCGGATTCAGCGCCAACGTAGGAATCGCTGAGCGCGCCGAACGGCTGGTCTCCGTCCTGGTGGTCACCGGCCTGACCGGCCTGGGCCTGCCGCCCGTGGTGCTCCTGGTGACCCTGGTCCTCCTCGCCGGGGCAAGCCTCATCACGGTGGTGCAGCGTGTCATCTCGGTGCGACGGCAGGCGCTGGCGGAACCGACACCGGCTGATTAAGCCTGATTAAGCCGGCCGGCCAGCGGGGGTCTAGTATATAAGTGCCCGGTCAACGGACCCGGCAATCCGTGCGTGCTCACCCGGCAGCTGCCGCCGCATGCCCGGCGAAGATCATCTGTCTACCCATAGGGGTTTTTGTGTCTACACCTGATGTAAGCAACGAGGCCGGTTCGTCCGCGAACAGCGTCACGGGCAGCAGCCGCGTGAAGCGTGGCATGGCCGAGATGCTCAAGGGCGGCGTCATCATGGACGTCGTCAATGTCGAGCAGGCCCGCATCGCCGAAGACGCCGGTGCCGTGGCAGTCATGGCGCTGGAACGCGTTCCGGCCGATATCCGTGCCCAGGGCGGCGTGTCCCGGATGTCCGATCCGGACATGATCGACCAGATCATCGACGCCGTGTCCATCCCGGTCATGGCCAAGGCCCGGATCGGCCACTTCGTCGAAGCCCAGATCCTGCAGTCCCTCGGCGTCGACTACATCGACGAGTCCGAGGTCCTGACCCCGGCCGACTACGTCAACCACATCGACAAGTGGAACTTCACCGTTCCCTTCGTCTGCGGCGCCACGAACCTCGGTGAGGCCCTGCGCCGCATCAACGAGGGCGCGGCCATGATCCGGTCCAAGGGCGAGGCCGGCACCGGCGACGTCTCCAACGCCACCGGGCACATGCGCAAGATCCGCTCCGAGATCGCCAAGCTGTCCTCGCTGCCCGAGGACGAGCTCTACGTCGCGGCCAAGGAACTGCAGGCCCCGTACGAACTGGTCAAGGAAGTTGCCGCAGCAGGCAAGCTCCCCGTGGTCCTGTTCACCGCAGGCGGCATCGCCACCCCTGCCGACGCGGCCATGATGATGCAGCTCGGCGCCGACGGCGTGTTCGTCGGCTCCGGCATCTTCAAGTCCGGCAACCCCGCCCAGCGCGCCGCCGCCGTCGTCAAGGCCACCACCTTCTACGACGACCCCGACGTCATAGCCAAGGCCTCCCGCGGGCTCGGCGAAGCCATGGTGGGCATCAACGTCGACGAGATCCCCCAGCCGCACCGCCTCGCCGAGCGCGGCTGGTAACTCGCTCCTCGCGTCCTGTAGGGGCGTCTGGCGGCGCTGATCCTCTGCACGCTATTCCCCGCGCCTTGTTGGCAGCTTAGAAGCTGGCTGGGGCGCGGGGGCCCTTTTACGCGTGCTGCCGGATCATCGCCGCCTGTCGCTCGTGGGCGCCTTGCTTTCGGTGTTGACTGACGACGCCGGTTCCTCACCCTCTGTGGTGGGGGACCGGCGTCGTTCTTTTTAAATCGATTGCTCCGTAAACGCCGTTTTCAGGCCTCAAAACGGCATGTACGGAGCAATCGATCGGGTTACTGCAGGCCGCGGCGCTTGAGCAGCGGCTCGAGGCGGGCGTCGCGGCCCCTCAGGATGCGGAATGACTGCAGCGGGTCGCGGCTGTTGCCGCGGGAGAGGAGCTCCTGGCGGAAGCGTTCCCCGTTGGCCCTCGTGAGGCCTCCGTTTTCCTTGAACCAGTCCACGGTCTCCGCGTCCAGCACTTCGCTCCAGATGTACGAGTAGTAGCCGGCTGCGTAGCCGGCGCCGGCGAAGATGTGCTGGAAATAGCCCGTGCGGTAGCGGGGCGGGATCAGTGGGTGCGCAATCCCTGCCGCGGCCAGGGCCTTTGCCTCAAACTCCAAGGCATCATCCGGAACGTCGCCCGGCTCCAGGGTGTGCCAGGCCAGATCCAGCAGGGCGGCACCCAGGTACTCGGTGGTGGCAAAGCCTTCACCCCAGAGCCGGGATTCCTCCAGCCGGTCCACAACGTCCTGGGGAAGCGGTTCGCCGGTGGTGTGGTGGCGCGCGTAGTTGGCCAGCACCTCGGGCCACATGATCCACATCTCGTTGACCTGCGACGGGTATTCGACAAAGTCCCGCGGAACGGCAGTGCCGGAGAAGCGGGGATAGGTGACGTCAGAGAGCAGGCCATGCAGTGCGTGGCCGAACTCGTGGAAGAGCGTCCGCAGTTCATCAAGGGTCAGCAGCGTCGGCTCACCGGCCGGAGGCTTGGAAATGTTGAGCGTGTTGATGGCCACGGGCCGGGTGCCCAGCAGCGCGGACTGGTCCACCAGCGAGTTCATCCAGGCGCCGCCCCGCTTCGATTCCCGGGCATAGTAGTCGCCCAGGAACAGCCCGAGCTGCGTGCCGTCCCCATTGTGGACTTCCCAGATGCGGACATCCGGGTGGTAGCCGTAGAGGTCGGTCCGCTCCTGGAAAGTGATCCCGTACAGCGCTGTGGCAGCGAAGAACACGCCGTCGGTAATGACCCGTTCCAGTTCGAAGTACGGGCGGAGCGCCTGCTCGTCGACGTCGTACTTCTCCCGCTGCACCTTTGCCGAGTAGTAAGCCCAGTCCCATGGCTCCAGCGGGTGTCCGGCAACTTGTGCCAACGCACGGGCCTCGGCGTCTGCGTTGCGGATCGCCGCCGGCGCCATCCGGTTCAGCACGGACCCCACCGCCTGAAAGTCCGGCGCCGTCTGTCGGTCCGCCACAAGTTCCGCGTAGTTGCCGAAACCCAGCAGCTGGGCCTTCTCCGCCCGGAGCCTGGCCAGGTCGATCGCGAGGTCCAGGACATCCAGGGTGCCGCCGCCGGTGCCGCGGGCTACTGACGCCTCGAAGAGGCGGCGTCGGACATCCCGCTTCTCGAGCGCGGCAAGGGCCGGCTGGTTGCCCGGCTGGACCAGGGTGAGCAGGTATCCGCTGGCATGCCGGGCGGCACGGGCTGCTTCCGCGGCCTTGGCCACGTCGCCGGCCGGCAGGCCGGCCAGGTCAGCGGCGTCCTCGAGCAGGAGGGCGGCGGACTTCATCCCCTCCTTGACCCGCTGGCCGAATCCGGTGCCCAGGCGGGCCAGTTCCGAGTTGATGGCGCGAAGCCGCTCCTGGCCCGGTTCGTCGAGCTGGATGCCGGACTGCCGGAACTCTTTGAGGTACTCCTCCACCAGGCGAGCCGATTCAGGATCGCAACCGTCGGTGCTGAGCGCGGCAAAACGCCCGTACAGCGCCCGGTTGAGGAATACCTCATCCTGGTGCGCCGAGAGACGGGGCGAGAGCTCGGTTTCGAGTTCCCGGATCTGCGGGGACGCATCCGCCGAGACGAGGGTGAAGAACGCGGCAGCCGCCCGGTTCAGCAGCTGCCCGGAGCGTTCCATGGCGAGGGCCGTGTTGTGGAGCGTTGCCGGCTCCGGGTTTTCGGTGATGGCCCGGATCTCGTCCAGATGTGCCGACAGCCCAGCCTCGAAGGCTTCACGGTATTGCTCCACGGTGAGGTCTTCGAAGGGAGGAAGGCCGTAGGGCAGGGGACTGGCGGCCAGAAGAGGATTCGTCATGGGCTAAACCTGTCACAGCCGGACAGCCTTCTCAACGAAGGGAAACTGGCCGTGTTCCCAGCAAGCATCCCTACAATTGCCGCTATGCGGCCCGTCCCGGACCGCGCGGGGGTTTCCAGCAGGGAAGGCGCACGGATCGGCACGATGGAAGGACGCTGGCATGGCCAAAGAGGGCACGACGCCGGGAACCAGCTTCCTGGGAATGCCGTACCGCTGGGTGGGCCCGGGCGCCATCGTGGTGCTGGTGGGAGCGTACGGCATTTTCTGGTTCCTGGTGCGTCCGCCGGGCGAACCGGTCCTGGGTCATGCGGGGCAGCTCCTCGGCGGTGAGTCCGTGCTGCTCTACTCGATCGCGATGGTCCTGATCAGCACCCTTCCCCACGTCGAACCAATCTTTGGCGGCATCGACCATGCGGCCATCTGGCACCGCCGGGCAGCGGTAACGGCAACCATCCTGCTTTTGCCACATATTGAACTTGCCTCCAACCCGGAAGCAACAAGCCTGGGAAAGACACTTGCCGTGGTGGCCATCTGCGGACTCGCGGCGCTGGTGGTGTGGGCCATCCTTCCACGCTGGCGGACCATGCTTCCCGCCCCCGTCCGGCGCGTTGTCCTGACGTCGCTTGCCACTCGGCCGGTGCAGCTGGCTGCACGCCTGCTGGGCGGCTATGAACGGTGGCGGGGCTTCCACCGGCTGACAGGGCTCTTCCTGGCTGCCGGGTTCCTGCATGGCCTGCTCGATGCCAGCGCGTTCGAGGCTGCACCTGCCCTTCGGTGGAGCTACGTGGCGATCGGCGGGATTGGATTGGGATTCTATGCCTACCGGGAACTGCTGGCTCGGCATTTCCTGCCACACCACGACTACCAGGTGTCGGCGGTCCGGCCGGTTGCGGCGGATTTGGTGGAGGTGGCACTGCGCCCACTGGGCCGGCCCCTTCAGTTCAAGCCCGGCCAGTTCGCCATGGTGTACCTGGAAACCGCGGACGGCTGGCAACGGCACCCGTTTTCCATTTCGGGGCCCGCACCGGAAGGCGGGATCAGCATCACGGTCAAGGCCCTGGGTGACCACACCACCAGGCTCCCGGATGTGGTCCAGCCCGGGATGCCGGCTGTGGTGGGCGGCCCGTACGGCCGGTTTGACCGTCACCACGGTACGGCCCACCAGGTATGGATCGCCGGCGGGGTGGGCATCACGCCCTTCCTGAGCTGGCTCAGGGCGCTGGACCGGGAACTGCAGGAGGATGTCCACTTCTTCGTGACGTCTGCGGGTCCGTCCCCCTTTGCCGGCGAGATCGTCGCCGCCGCCAGGAACCAGCCCAGGCTCACGGTGCATTGGGTGGATACTGCGGCCGGCGGACGGCTGACACCGGAGGCGGTGCTTGCTGCAGCCGGTACCGAGCCCCGGCTGCTGTCCGTGTTCATGGGCGGCCCTGATGCGATGCTGCGGCAGTTCCGTAAAGCCTTCCGGGCAGCGGGTGTCCGCAGGGCCAACATTCACCGGGAGTATTTCCAGTGGCGGTGACCCGGGCGTGTCAGCGGGGGCGGCGCACCGCGTGCTCCCGGGCCAGGACGGCATAGGTGTCGTCAGGGGTGCCGGGGGAGAAGCTGCCGAACTTGCGTTCCGCGGCTGTACGGATGAGGAAGTCCGCGATGGCGGGGTTCTTGGGCAGCAGGGAGCCGTGCAGGTAGCTGGCAACGATGTTGCGGTACCGGGCACCTTCATGACCGTCGCTGCTGTTGTTGCCCGTACCCTTGGCCACCGTGCCAAGCGGCCGCACGCCGCTGCCCAGCGTCGTCTGGCCGCTGTGGTTTTCGTATCCAAGGACCTCGCCGAATTCCTCGGTGGCCACCTTGACGTTGCCGATCAGCCGCTCATCGGTGCCCTGGGTTTCCACGTCCAGGACGCCGATGCCCGGAATCACGGAGCCGGTACGGGTCTTGAAGAACCGGCCGAAAAGCTGGTACAAGCCGCAGATCAGCAGCATGGGCGCACCGTCCTCGGCCAGTTCCTTGAGTTCGCCGGCCCGGGCCTGCAGGTCGTCCTGGATGACCAGCTGCCCGCTGTCCTGCCCGCCGCCGCCGAGGATGATGTCCACGTCCGCGGGGAAGGGATCGCCCACGTTGTATTCGAGCAGTTCGGGGGTGTACCCGTGCCATTGGATGCGGCGCTGCAGGACCAGGGCATTGCCCCAGTCGCCGTAGATGTTCATATCCCGCGGGTACAGCTGGACCACACGGATGATGCCCTTGGACTTTCCGCCGTCCGTTGCTTCTGCGGGATTCACGAGACAACCTCCACGGTGGTGATTTTGGACAGTTCACGGCGGATGGCGAGCATGGCAGTGTAGGTGCAGAAGATGCGCTTGGGCTTGCCCTGGCCTTCCCTGATGAAGGCAGCAAGGGCTGCCGGGATGTCCGTCTCCACGGCCCCGACGGGGACTTCGTCATACTGCAGCCGCAGTGCCATGTCATAGGCCCGGGACCCGGTGAGCGTATCCACCCCGCCCTCGCGGAGCGAATCGAATTCGACGTCCCATAGCCAGGACATGTCCCGGCCGTCGGCGTAGTTGTCGTTGATGGCAATCATGGTGGCGTATCCGCCGGCGGGAAAGGACTTCAGTCCCAGGCGGAAACCGCTGGGGTTCTTGACCAGCACCAGGTCCAGGGGCTGGCCGTCCACCGTCAGGCTTTCGCCGCGGCCGAAAGCGGGAGCCACCTGGGAGAGCGCATGCAGCAGGGTCTCATGGTTGGTGGCGGCGGCGCCTCCACCACAGATGCTGCGGGCCAGCGTCAGCGCGGCAGCTGCGTTGAAGATGTTGTACACGCCGCGCAGCTTCATCGCCGTGGTCACCGTACGGCCGTCGTATTCAAATTCAGCGCTGTCCGCGCCGACTTTGCGAAGTACGACGTCGGCAGCCGGCTTTGCGGGCAGGCCCCCCGGCGCTGGGCTGCCCGGAGCGGCCCGCATCTCGTCATCGTTCGGAAAGGTCGCCAGCAGGGAATCGTCCAGGCCGAAGTACCTGACGTCCTGTCCCGTCAGCGTGTCCGCGATCCGCGCAACCCGCGGGTCCTCCCGGTTCAGCACCACCGTTCCCGTGGTCTTGGCGGCAATGTGCTGCAGCAGCTGTGCGGTCTTATCGATCTCACCGAAGCGGTCCAGTTGGTCGCGAAGCACGTTGAGGAGCAGACAGTACCGGGGCGGGACGCTGTTCACGAAATGGACGGCGTGGGCTTCGTCGAGTTCCAGGACGGCAACATCCGCGTCCAGCCTGCCGCGCCAGTCCACCTCGCCCAGGAGGGCTGCCGCCACGCCACGCGTGAAATTGCTGCCGGTGCGGTTGGTGAAGACCTTCAGGCCCTGGCTTTCCAGCAGCTCAACCACCATTTTGGTGGTGGTGGTTTTGCCGTTCGTGCCGCTGACCACGGCAACCCCATGCGGCAGCGTGGTCAGCGTACGCCGCATGAAGCCGGGATCGATTTTTTCGACCACCAGGCCGGGAAGTGCGGACCCGCCGCCCCGCAGCCGGGACACCCCGCGGACCAGCTTGCCGAGCGGAACACTGAAGAAGACCATGTTTTGAATATATCCCAGCAGCGGCATGCAACCTTTGCCGGGGACCGCTCCGGCGCATGAGCCGGCGGAGCAGGACCCGTATGCTGGAGGGATGACAAATCCCCCTTCTGCCGCCGCTGCGAGCGTGGGCTCAGGCCTTCGGGTCGGTGTCCTGGCCCTCCAGGGAGACTTCCGCGAGCACCTGCGTGCCGCGGAAGCCACCGGCGCGCACGGCGTGGCTGTCCGCCGCCCGGAAGAGCTGGACGGCCTGGACGGCCTCATCATCCCCGGCGGCGAGTCCACCACCATCGACAAGCTGGCCCGTGCCTTCGAACTCGCGGACCCCCTCCGCAAGTACATCGCCGAGGGCCTGCCCGTCTACGGCTCCTGCGCCGGCATGATCCTGCTGGCCGCGGACATCGCCGATCCGGCGACAGATCTGTCCGGGGCGCCGCAGCAGACGTTCGGCGGGCTGGACATCACGGTCCGCCGCAATGCCTTTGGCCGGCAGCGCGAATCCTTCGAAACCGACCTCGACTTCAAGGGCCTGGACTTCAGCGCCACCGAATCCGGCGTCGAACCCGTGCACGCCGTCTTCATCCGGGGCCCCTGGGTGGAACGGGTGGGTCCGGACGTGGAGGTCCTGGCCCAGGTGGAACCGGCAGACCCCGGCCATGCATCGCACGCCGCCCCGCTGCCGGGGACGGCTAGAATTGTGGCAGTGCGTTTAGGCCAGCTGCTGGCCACCTCCTTCCATCCGGAAGTGACCGGCGAGAAACGCGTACACGAACTTTTTATCCGAATGATCAGAGGAGAAGCGTAAAGCATGTCAGGCCACTCCAAATGGGCGACGACCAAGCACAAAAAGGCGATCATTGACAGCCGCCGCGCAAAGTCGTTCGCCAAGCTGATCAAGAACATCGAAGTTGCCGCCCGGATGGGCGGACCGGACCTCGCCGGCAACCCCGGCCTGGAACTTGCCGTGACCAAGGCCAAGAAGACCTCGGTTCCCAACGACAACATCGACCGCGCCATCAAGCGCGGCGCCGGCCTCACCGGCGAAGTGGTGGACTACACCGAAATCATGTACGAGGCCCGCGGGCCCCAGGGCTCAGCCCTCCTGATCGAGTGCCTCACTGACAACAAGAACCGTGCGGCCTCCGAAGTCCGCCTGGCCATCTCCCGGAACGGCGGCACCATCGCCGACCCCGGCTCCGTGAGCTACCTCTTCACCCGCAAGGGCGTCGTCAACCTGCCCAAGAACGGCCTGAGCGAGGACGACGTCCTGATGGCCGTCCTTGAGGCGGGCGCGGAGGAAGTAAAGGACAACGGCGACAGCTTCGAGATCCACTCGGAACCGGGCGACCTGCCGGCCATCCGCGAGGCGCTCAAGGAAGCCGGCATAGAGTACGACACCGACGAGGTGGAGTTCGTGCCCTCCATGCAGGTAGAGCTGGACGTCGACGGCGCCCGGAAGTTCCTGAAGCTGGCCGACGCCCTGGAGGACCTTGACGACGTCCAGAACGTCTACAGCAACGCCGACCTCAGCGACGAAGTCCAGGCTGCCCTGGAATCCGAGTGATCTCCCGCCTTGCCAGCTAGCCCGCCGGAGTTGAAGCAGCGTCGCGTGGCCGCAGCGGGGCAGAAGTGACCCTGCGGGTTCTCGGCGTTGATCCCGGCCTGACCCGTTGCGGCATTGGCGTGGTGGACGTCGAGCGGAACCGGCGGGCCAGCATGGTGGCTGTGGGCGTGGTGGGCACGTCCCCGGACGAGACCCTTGACCGGCGCCTGCTGGTGATCGCCACCGCCATCGACGAGTGGCTGGACCGCTACGAACCGGACGTCCTCGCCGTCGAACGTGTCTTCTCCCAGCTCAATGTCAGCACGGTGATGGGCGTGGCCCAGGCGTCCGGTGTGGTCATTGCGGCGGCGGCACGGCGGGGTATCCCGGTAGCGCTGCACACGCCGTCGGAAGTCAAGGCCGCGGTCACCGGCAGTGGGTCCTCCAACAAGGACGCCGTCACCAAGCTGGTCACCAAAATCCTGCGGCTGGATGCTCCGCCCCGCCCTGCCGACGCGGCAGATGCCCTGGCATTGGCCATCACGCACGCGTGGCGGGCCGGAAGCGGGGCGGCCGTGGCCACGACCGGCCCCGGCAGTTCATCCCTCACACCCGCCCAGCGGGCATGGGCCGAAGCCGAGGCCAAGGCGCGCCGCGCGCGCTGATTATCCTTGCCGCTTGCTAGGGTATTCGTAGATATGTTCGGATAGCCGGGCTCTCACGCTTGAGGCCCGCAGTACAACGGGAGCCCGGCCTTGATCAGTTTCCTCCGCGGAACCGTAGCGCACGTTGGCCTGTCAACGGCCGTGATCGACCTCAATGGTGCCGGGATGAGCGTCAACGCCACCCCGCAGACGTTGAGCCGGCTGCGCGTGGGTGACGAGGGCCAGCTGTTCACGTCCCTGATTGTCCGGGAGGATTCGCTCACCCTTTTTGGTTTTGCATCCGACGACGAACGCGAGGTCTTCGACGTCCTGCTGAGTGTCAGCGGGGTCGGCCCACGTCTTGCCCTTGCTGTCCTGGCCGTCCACGATCCCGAGGCGATCAGGGTTGCGGCCCATACAGAGGACAGCAAGACCTTCACCAAGGTTCCCGGCATCGGGCCCAAGGTGGCCGGCAGGATCGTGTTGGAGCTTGCCGGAAAGCTGGTTCCGCACGGAACCACCGCACCTGCCGGTGCCGCCACCCCTGCCGAGGCCGCTTGGAAGCCCCAGGTGGTGGCCGCGATGACCAGTCTGGGCTGGTCCGAGAAGGACGCCTCCGCCAGCATCGACAAAGCCCTGGCCGACGAGCCGGAAGTTTCCTTCCGGGGCAACGTGGCCGAGATCCTGCGCACCACCCTGCGGTGGCTGGGCCAAGACGGCGCGCGTGCCGGCAACCGCGTAGGCAGCCGTGGCTGAACCTTCAGTGGTTGCCGCTGGGGAGGAACCGGAGGAGCGGGCCATCGAGGCGGCGCTCCGGCCGAAGAACCTCGACGATTTCGTGGGCCAGCACCGGGTGCGCAAGCAGTTGTCGCTCGTGCTCCAGGCCTCCAGGATGCGCGGGCGCACGGCGGACCACGTGCTGTTCTCCGGTCCTCCCGGCCTCGGGAAAACCACCCTGGCAATGATCGTTGCGGCAGAGATGAACGCTCCGCTGCGTCTTAGCAGCGGACCGGCCATCCAGCACGCAGGGGACCTCGCCGCCATCCTGTCCTCCCTGTCCGAGGGTGAGGTCCTGTTCCTCGATGAAATCCACCGGATGTCCCGGCCGGCCGAAGAGATGCTGTACATGGCCATGGAGGACTTCCGCGTCGACATCGTGGTGGGCAAGGGCGCCGGGGCCACCGCCATCCCGCTGGAGCTGCCCCCGTTTACCCTCGTGGGCGCCACCACCCGTGCCGGGCTGCTGCCGGGCCCGCTGCGTGACCGGTTCGGATTCACGGGGCACCTTGAGTTCTACTCCGTCCCCGAGCTGGAGCTGGTCCTGCGGCGCTCAGCGGGACTGCTGGACCTGAAGGTCAACTCCGCCGGGTTCGCCGAAATCGCGGGGCGTTCCCGCGGTACTCCCCGCATCGCCAACCGGCTGCTGCGCCGCGTCCGGGATTGGGCCCTGGTGCACGGGGTGGAACAGATTGATGCCAGGGCCGCGTCCGCCGCCCTGGACATGTACGAAG
Organism: Paenarthrobacter sp. 22069; assembly: GCF_052046035.1. Lineage (NCBI taxonomy): Bacteria > Bacillati > Actinomycetota > Actinomycetes > Micrococcales > Micrococcaceae > Paenarthrobacter > Paenarthrobacter sp. 22069. Next base: position 61,277 of record NZ_JBQEQF010000009.1, read on the forward strand.
TGGACAAGAAGGGGCTGGACCGGCTGGACCGGGCCGTCCTGGACGCCCTCATCACGAAATTCGGCGGCGGCCCGGTGGGTCTTTCCACCCTTGCCATCGCTGTCGGAGAAGAGACCGAAACGGTGGAAACAGTTGCAGAGCCCTTCCTGGTCCGGGAGGGCCTGCTGGGCCGCACGCCCCGCGGCCGGATTGCGCTGGCGCCGGCGTGGACACATCTGGGTTACGCCATCCCCGCGGGTAGCTTCGCGCAGGAGCCGTTGGACCTTTTCGAACCTGTCGGGGATGACTCCCTTGCGGGGGACTGGGCCCCGGAAGGCCAATAGCAGGCTCCCTTCAGCTTTTCCCTTTAGACTGGTATGACGCCCGGCACGTTCGGGTCTTTGTTTCGCGGGTGGCCCCGATGCCCCCGTCGCTTGGGGAACGGCATGCAGGGCTTTGTGCCTGCGCCACCAGCCCACCCCGGCCGAAGCGAAGCCGACGTCGCTGGTAAACCAGCTTCACCATGCTAAAGAACGGAATTCCCCCTTGGATCCAATGTCAATTCTCCTGTTCGTCATGCTCGGCGTGTTCATCTTCATGATGTTCCGCCGCAACAAGAAGACGCAGCAGCAGCAGGCAGAGCTCCAGTCGAAGTTTGGCCCGGGCGTGGAGGTCATGACCAGCTTTGGCCTCTTCGGCCGCATCGTGGACATCGACGAAGCCGAGAACAAGGTCACCCTTGAGCTTTCCCCCGGCACCCTCGCCAGCGTGCACCGCCAGGCCGTCACCAAGGTCATCGAGCCTGCAGCGGTGGCCGCAGCCGAACCGGCCGCCGCTTCGCCCGTGGTGCCGGACGACGCGTCCTCGCTCACCACTCCGGAGGCCGGGAGCAACGCCGCCGGCGTCGAGACTCCTGAAGAAACCCTGAAGCGCCTCAACGACGAGGGCAAGAAGGACAGCTAGGCCCGCTGGCCCCTTTCCTCCCTCTACCGCTGCGGACCACCGCCGGCGCAGGCAGAAGCCCGTGCCGGCGGTTCCTCCGCGAATAAGAGAAAGATCGACAATGGCACGAACTGGCCGCAAAAAACCAGGGCTCCGCGTCCTGGTATGGCTCGGTGTACTCCTGGCAGCGCTCACCGCCGTCCTGGCTGGCGGAACCATCGCCGGGCAGGCCAGCTGGGCACCTAAACTGGCCCTCGACCTCGAGGGTGGAACCCAGATGATCCTGGCTCCAAAGGTTGAGGGCGGTTCGGACATCAACGAACAGCAGCTTAACCAGGCTGTGGCGATCATCCGCCAGCGCGTTGACGGCTCCGGCGTCTCGGAAGCGGAAATCAGCACCCAGTCAGGGCGCAACGTGGTGGTCAGCCTCCCGGGCACCCCCTCCGCCGAAACCCGGAACCTGATCCAGGCGTCTGCGGACATGAATTTCCGGCCCGTCCTCCTCAACGGTGACGGCGCGGCTGTTCCGCCGGAATCCCAGACCCCCGAAGACCAGCTGCCCAAGCCGACCGCCGCGCCGGCCAACAGCAGCGACACCAACTGGATCACCCCGGGGATCTACAAGCAGTTCGAGGCTCTGGACTGCAACAGCGCCGCGGCGGAAAAGTCCGAACGCTCGGATCCGGCCAAGCCGCTGGTGACCTGCGAACCTGCCACCGACAAGTCCCCGGCCATCAAGTACATCCTTGGTCCGGTGGAGGTGAAGGGCAGCAACATCGTGACCTCCTCCTTCCAGCTGCAGCAGGGTGCACAGGGTGCGGTCACCAATGACTGGGCCGTCAACATCCAGTTCGACGCCGACGGCACGGCCAAGTTCAAAGAGGTCACCGAGCGCCTGAACCAGTTCTACGTGGCGGCGGGCGGCGAGTCGGGCACCGACCCCAAGGCCCAGTTCGCCATCGTGCTGGACGACCGGGTCATTTCCGCGCCCCGTGCGCTGGCCGTGATTACCGACGGCCGTCCGCAGATCACCGGCGGCTTCACCGAGAAGACCGCCAAGGCCCTCTCGGACCAGCTGAAGTTCGGCGCCCTGCCCATCAGCTTCGACATCCAGAGCGAACAGCAGATTTCCGCAACGCTTGGTGGCGAACAGCTGCGCATGGGCCTGCTGGCGGGCCTGATCGGACTCCTGCTCGTGGTGGTCTACTCGCTCTTCCAATACCGTGCCCTCGGGTTTGTTACCATTGCCTCGCTGGTGGTGGCCGGTGCCCTGACCTACCTCGCCATCGCGATTCTGGGCTGGACCGAAAACTACCGCCTGTCCCTGGCAGGCGTGGCCGGCATCATCGTGGCCATCGGCCAGACTGCAGACTCGTTCATCGTCTACTTCGAACGCATCCGTGATGAGCTCCGTGAAGGCCGCGGCCTGGTGTCCGCCGTCGAAAACGGCTGGAAGCGCGCCAAACGCACCGTCCTCGCCTCCAAGGCCGTCAACCTCCTGGCTGCACTCGTCCTCTACTTCGTGGCGGTGGGCAACGTCCGTGGTTTCGCATTCACGCTGGGCCTGACAGCCATTGCCGACCTGATCGTGGTGTTCATGTTCACGCACCCCACGCTGCAGATGCTGGCCCGCACCCGGTTCTTCGGTGAAGGCCACAAATTCTCCGGACTGGATCCCGAACGGCTGGGTGCCGTGCCGCTGTACCGCGGTGCCGGACGCGTCCGCACTCCGGAGGACCGGCCCGTGGCCGTCCGCACCAAGAACGCAGGCGCCGCGGCCGAGGCCGAACGCCGCATGACGATCGCGGAACGGCGCATGGCGGAAAAGCAGGAACAGCTGGCCGGCTCGTCCAAGACATCCGGTAAGGAGAACAAGTAATGTCAGGCTTCGCCACATTCGGCAACGAGCTCTACACCGGAAAGCGCTCCTACGACTTCGTCGGCGCCAAGAAGATCTGGTTCATCATCGCCGCGGTGGGGGTGGCGCTGGCCATCATCATCCCGCTGGCAAAGGGCGGCTTCAATCTCGGCATCGAGTTCCGCGGCGGTTCCGAATTCACGGTGTCCAACGTCAAGACCACGGATGCCGGAATCGGCGAGAAGGCTGTCACGGACGTTGTCTCCGGGAGCGTGCCACGCGTGGCGAACGTCGCGGGCAACACCATGCGCATCCAGACGGACAAGCTGACCGACGACGAGACGCTCCGCATCAAGCAGGGCCTCACCGGTGCCTACGGCGTCACGGACAACGAGGTCACCTCCACCTTCGTCGGTCCTACCTGGGGCGCCGACGTGACCAAGCAGGCCCTGATCGGCCTGGCGGTGTTCGTGCTGCTGGCGGCCCTGCTGATGGCCCTGTACTTCCGCACCTGGAAGATGTCCCTTTCAGCGCTTGCCGGCATGGCCGTGACGATGTTCATCACCGCCGGAGTTTACGCCCTTAGTGACTTCGAGGTCACGCCGTCGGCGATCATCGGCTTCCTCACCGTCCTCAGCTATTCGCTGTATGACACCGTGGTGGTCTTCGACAAGATCCGGGAAAACACCTCCGGGATCGATGCGTCCACGCGCCGGACATTCGCGGAGGAAGTCAACCTCGCCGTCAACCAGACGCTGGTGCGTTCAATCAACACCATGATGGTGGCCATTCTCCCGGTGGGGGCCATCCTCTTCATCGGTGCCGGCCTCCTTGGCGCCGGGACCCTGCGCGACCTGTCCCTGGCACTGTTTGTCGGGATCCTGATCGGTACGGCGGCCACCATCTTCGTGGCAGCCCCCATGTATGCCTGGCTGCGCCAGGGCGAACCTGACCTTGTCAAGCAGGCGCGGCGCGTCCAGCAACGCCGCGCCGGGTCCGCGGACAAGGCAGTTCCCGCCTCGCCGGCCAAGGCCTGACGGACGGGCTGCCGGGGAGCCAAAAACGTACAACGGCCGGGTGACGCATCTTTCGCGTCGCCCGGCCGTTGGCCGTTCCGGCCCGGTTATAAAAGTGGGTGCCGTGAGGAATAGACTGAGGTAATTAAGACGGTGTGAGGGGTGCTTCATTGGAAGAACGTTCGGCGTCGGCGCCAACGGCACAGGAAGATAAGAGTCCTGCCGGCGTACAGGCCGGTGCGGCTACGCCTGCGCGCCCTGGATCCCTGGTCCCTGTCGACAATTCAGGATCGCGGGCCACGTTTCCGGGCCGCCGGGAGCGCACCCGGTCCCGGCTGGCGCGCCTGACCGGACGCGGAACCACCACCTACTCACCCATCCTGGAGCCGCTCCTGCGGACCGTCCGCGCCAACAACCCCAAAGAGGACTTCGACCTCATCCAGCGCGCCTTCGATGTCGCTGAGCGCAGCCACCGCGGGCAAAAGCGCAAGAGCGGGGACCCCTACATCACGCACCCCGTTGCCGTGGCGACCATCCTGGCCGAACTGGGCCTCAGCGGAACCACCCTCGCGGCAGCACTGCTGCACGACACCGTTGAGGACACCCCCTACACCCTCGCAGACCTGAAGCGGGACTTCGGACCTGAAGTGGCCATGCTGGTCGACGGCGTGACCAAGCTCGACAAAGTCAGCTTCGGCGAGGCCGCCCAGTCCGAAACAGTCCGCAAAATGGTCGTAGCCATGGCCAAGGACATCCGCGTCCTGATGATCAAGCTGGCCGACCGGTTGCACAACGCCCGGACATGGCGCTTCGTGTCGGCGGAATCGTCTGCCCGCAAGGCCCGCGAAACCCTGGAGATTTTCGCTCCGCTCGCCCACCGCCTGGGCATGAACACCATCAAATGGGAACTTGAAGATCTCTCGTTCGCGGCACTGTACCCCAAGGTCTACGAAGAGATCGTCCGGATGGTGGGGGACCGGACCCCTGAGCGGGAGAAGAGCCTGGGCGTCATCCGCGACCAGATCACCGAAGACCTGCGCGGTGCACGGATAAAGGCCACCATTACCGGCAGGCCCAAGCACTACTACTCCATCTACCAAAAGATGATCGTCCGCGACAAGGACTTCGACGACATCAACGACCTCATGGGTGTCCGCGTCCTCGTGGACTCCGTCCGGGACTGCTACGCCGCCCTGGGCATCATGCATTCACGCTGGAATCCGCTGCCCGGCAGGTTCAAGGATTACATCGCGATGCCCAAGTTCAACATGTACCAATCGCTGCACACCACCGTGATTGGTCCCGGCGGCAAACCGGTGGAAATCCAGATCCGCACCCACGAGATGCACCGCCGGGCGGAATACGGTGTGGCTGCGCACTGGAAATACAAGGACCAGCCCAACCGCACCGCCGTGGGTCCGGGAAGCCCCCGCGACGGCGACATGGGCTGGCTGCGGTCCCTGGTGGACTGGCAGCAGGAAACCTCCGATCCCGGCGAGTTCCTGGACTCGCTCCGGTTTGAAATCAACGCCCGTGAAGTATTCGTCTTCACGCCCAAGGGTGAAGTCATGGCGCTGCCGGCCGGGTCAACGCCCGTCGACTTCGCCTACGCAGTGCATACCGAGGTTGGCCACCGCACCATCGGCGCCAGGGTCAACGGCAAGCTGGTCCCGCTCAACAGCGAACTGAACCATGGCGACTGGGTGGAAATCTTCACCTCAAAGGCAGAGGGCGCCGGGCCCAGCCAGGACTGGCAGCACTTCGTCAAGAGCGCCCGGGCACGCAACAAGATCCGCCAGTGGTTCAGCAAGGAGCGCCGCGAAGAGGCGATTGACCGCGGCAAGGAGCTGCTGACCCGCGCCATGCGGAAGCAGAACCTCCCGCTGCAGCGGCTCATGACGCACGAGGCCCTGGCCGCCGTCGCCGAGGAATTCAAGTACGTGGACATCTCCGGCCTCTACGCCGGGGTCGGCGACGGGCACACGTCGGCCCAGTCGGTCATGGAGAAGCTCATCGAAAGCCTCGGCGGCAACGAGAGCGCAGATGACGACGTCGAGGAAGTCAGCATCCCCACGCAGGTCACCAAGGCCCGCTTCTCGGATTCAGGCGTGGTGGTCCGCGGGGTCGGCGACGTCTGGGTGAAACTGGCCCGCTGCTGCACGCCGGTTCCGCCGGATCCGATCCTTGGCTTTGTGACCAGGGGCTCCGGGGTTTCCGTGCACCGCACCGACTGCACCAACATCTCGGACCTGAAGGACCAGCCGGACCGGATCGTCGACGTGGACTGGGCGCCCACCCAGTCGAGCGTGTTCCTGGTGGAAATCCAGGTGGAGGCCCTGGACCGTAAATCCCTGCTTTCGGACGTGACACGGGTCCTGTCGGACAACCATGTGAACATCCTTGCGGCAAGCGTCCACACCTCCACGGACCGCGTGGCAATTTCAAAGTTCGCGTTCGAGATGGGCGACCCCAAGTACCTCAGCCACGTCCTGAGCGCCGTCCGCAGGATCGACGGTGTCTTCGACGTCTACCGCACCACCGGAAACAAGCGCCGGAGCTAGCAGGGCAAGCTTCGCCAGGGCGGCACGCTTGTGCGGCACGCGGGGGCTGGCTTCAACTGCGCGTACCAGCAGCCGCAGCCGTACATCCTGCTGCGGCCGGGCCAACAGTCCGGCCAGAGCGGGTACCGCACGCTCCGGTTCGACATGCAGGGCAAGATCGAGGGCGGTCCGCAGCGGACTGGTTACCATCAGGCCCCCGAGGCTGACGACGTCGAACGGACCAAGCCTTACTTCGTGCAGGGTGCAGCCGCGGGTGCTCCGGAGGCTGGACACCCTACGTTTGGCGTCCACCAGCAGGGCCAGCCTGTCCTGTTCCGCGGCGCAGCCGTAGATCCATGCCGCAGTCATCCGTCCAGCGACCACCCGTTGCCGGATTGCCGCGGGCACCGCCCCGGCGGCTGCCCTCGCCCGCATCTGCGGGGATGCATGCGTCCCGGGAAGGGTGTACCCGTTCTGATGGAACCTGGCCAGCAATCCGTCCGCTGCCAGGGACTGCAGTTCGGGTCCGGCAAAGGGCATGCCAGGCGCGTACAGTTCCGGAAACCGGGGCGGGGTGGCCGCCTCCGCCGGCCCTGCCTGGCACCCCGCCCAGGATGCAGCCAGTAAGGCGTCCCTGCCGGGTCCGGCGGCGGAAGGAACTGAAGGTGAGGCCATGCCTCCATCCTGCCCGGACCATGCTTAACAGGGACAGGCCCGGTCCTGGTTATGTGGATAACCGGGACCGGGCCTGTGCCGTCACATCAGGACGGGAGCATCAGGACAGCTCGCTGGCCGAACGCTGGATCTGGTCGAGCCATGACTGGCGTGCCTCCAGGGCTTCCCTTGCAGCCCTGATCTTGCGCTGGTCGCCGGTCTTCTCGGCGTCGGCCAGGTCCTCCTGCAGCCCGGCGATGGCCGACTCCAGCTGGGACAGTGCACTGTTGGTCCGGGCCTTGCGCTCCGGGTTGGACCGCTGCCACTGCTCTTCCTCGGCGTGGCGGACGGCGTCCTCGACCTTCCGCAGGCCAGCTTCGATCCGGCCCATGTCGGCACGCGGCACCTTACCGGCTTCTTCCCAGCGGTCGCGGATGGACTGGAGCGCCTTCTTGGCAGCCGCCAGGTCCTTGACCGGGAGGATTGTGTTGGCTTCGGCCAGCAACGCCTCCTTGACGGTGAGATTGGCGGCGTACTCCTGGTCGATCTCGTCGTTGGCGGCCTGGCGCGACGTGAAGAAGACGTCCTGCGCGGCGCGGAACCGTGCCCACAGTGCGTCATCGTCCTTGCGGCTGGCCCGCGGCGACGCCTTCCACTGGTCCATGAGCCTGCGGTACTCGCCCGCGGCGAAGCCCCAGTCCGTAGACGTGGACAAGGCCTCGGCCTCGGCGATGAGCTTCTCCTTGGCAGCCTTCGCTGCCGAGTTGTTGCTGTCCAGCTGGGAGAAGTATGCCCGGCGGTGGCGGTCGAACACGGTCCGGGCTGCCCGGAACCTCTTCCACAACGCGTCCTCATTGCTGCGACCCAGGCGAACACCGCTCTTCTGGGCTGCCTTCCAGCTTTCGAAGAGCTCGTTCATCCGGGCGCTGGAGGTCTTCCACTGCGTCTGGGTGGGGTCCTGGCCGGAGATCTGCTCTGCTTCGGCAACGATCGCTTCACGTGCTGCCAGTTCGGCGGCCCGGACGGCGTCGTGCTCGGCCTTTTCGGCCTTTTCAAGCTCAGCAATCTGGTCGGACAGCGTGTCCAGCCGTGCCTCGGCTGCGCGCAGGTCGCCCACCATGTTGCGCTCGGCGAGCTGCTCTCGCAGGTGCGTTACGGTCTTCTGCATATCCGTGCTCGGCGCCTTGGAGCTGACGCGCTGCTCGAGGAGCACAATCTGGGCGAGGACGTCGTCGTACTTCCGCGCGAAGTAGATCAGTGCCTCTTCGTCGCTGACGCCCGGGTATTGCCCCACGGGGTGCTCGCCACCGTCGATGGTGAGGTAGACGTGGCCGTCGCCCTCCACGCGGCCCCACTTGGACGCCTCGGCGACGGAAGTGCCCGGGGCAGCGGGAGCCGGGGTGGCCGCGGGCGCGGCGGCAGCGGGCTTGGGGCGCGATGCGAAGGCGGCGGGCGACGGGGCAGACGGCCGCGGGGCCGGAGCAGCCGGGGTTGCCGGTGCAGATGCAGGGGCAGCAGCGGGCGTTTCCGCGGACTCCTGGGGGGCTGCAGACTCCTGCGCGCCGGTTCCGTCGTTTCCTGCAGCGTCGGGTACTGCTTCCGTAGCTTCCGGTACTGCCGTTTCGGTCACGCCTGTGGCTGTTTCGTCGGATTTCTGACTGTCTGTCACCGCTAAAAGTCTTTCGCTTGGAGGGAAATACTCACGTACTGCACCGTGGCCTGTGCGGCCCGGCTTCCTACTTCAGAGAAAACGAGTCTATCGTGACTGGTTGTTTTGGCGCGCCGTCCGTGTCGCTGCTGCCAGGAGTGATGCCCGCGGCAGCAATGCCGGTCACGACATCAAGCCCTGACGTCACCTTTCCCACCACGGTGTAGCCACCGGCCGCGTCCGGAGGGATGACGGTGTCCTTGTACACGATGAAGAACTGGGTCCCGTTGCCATACGCGTTGTTCCCGGTACGGGCTACGGCGATGGTCCCCGCCGGATAGGTGTTGTCAGCCGGCGTGTTTTCCAGCGGACCCCAGGTGTAGGCGGGGTCGCCCTGCCCGTCTCCATTGGGCGAGCCGCACTGCAGGACGCCGAACTGGTCGGCAGTGGTAAGCCGGTGGCATGTCTTGCCCTTGAAGTAGCCTTCATCGCTGAGGGACTTGAAAACCGCGGCAGCCTGCGGCGCCTTGGTGCCGTCCACTTCAACGCCCAGCGGGCTGCCATTCAGCACCAGCTCACCCGTGAACGTCTTGCCGGCAGCGGTGTCAGCCGAGGGAATGTTGGGCCCGTTGGTCGGCGGCGCAGAGGGCGTGGCGGAGGCACTTGCGCTGGCCGAAGGTTCGGTCAGGCCCGCCTGCGCGGCTGCATATTCGGCTTCAGTGGGATTCCCGGCGAACGCAGTGAGCTGGAGGACGACGGCGAGGACCACGGCGGCGCTTCCGGCACCCGCGGCGATCAGGTTGTCCCGCTTCCGCCGCTTCTCCTGGGCGCGCCGGAACTCACGCTTGGCTTCCATCTGCTGGATGCGCCGCTTCGCTTCGCGTGCACTGCGTGAACTGGCCGCCAAGGGTCCTCCTCATCGTCGGGCTGCTGGTGCCCGGCGGTCGGCCGCAGGGCGCAGGTCTTCAGGGCCAGGCTGTGCGTGTCCGCCGCATTAGAGATGCACACGGATGACGCATAAACTGGCTGCCGCACATAGTTTATGCATGGCTGGCTGTGCTGCCGCCGTACGTTGCCTCTGAAGGGGTTGCGGCAGGCAGCTTCGGCGCGCCGTCCATCCCCTTAAGGAGAACCTTTCCCATGGCACGCACCGCCTCCCTGTCCGGATTCCCCGAGTGGCTTCCCGAGGAGCGGATGGTGGAGCTGCACGTGCTCGATACGTTGCGCCGAGTGTTCGAACTGCACGGGTTTGCCTCGATCGAAACCCGGGCGGTGGAAACCGTTGGCCAGTTGCTGCGCAAGGGGGAGATTGACAAGGAAGTCTACGGACTCAGCCGGCTCCAGGAGGATGAAAGCGACAACCCGGTTAAGGGCGGCAAAGCGGACCCCAACGCACTGGCCCTGCATTTTGACCTGACGGTACCGTTTGCCCGCTACGTGGTGGAGAACGCCGGCTACCTGGCGTTCCCTTTCCGCCGCTACCAGATCCAGAAGGTGTGGCGCGGCGAGCGGCCGCAGGAGGGCCGGGCACGCGAGTTCACGCAGGCGGATATCGACGTGGTGGGCGACGGCGAGCTTCCGTTCCGTTACGACGTTGAGATTGCGCTGGTCATCGCCGAGGCCCTCAGCGCCCTGCCCATCCCCGACTTCCGCCTCCGGATCAACAACCGCAAGCTTGCCGAAGGCTTTTACCGCGGCATCGGCCTCGATGACACCGCAGGCGTGCTGCGCAGCATCGACAAGCTTGAAAAAATCGGTCCCGCAAAGGTGGCCGAACTGCTGAAGACCGAACTGGGCGCTACTGATGACCAGGCCGCGAAGGCGCTGCAGCTTGCAGCCATCCGCACCGAAGACACGTCCTTCGTGGCGCAGGTCCGCGCCCTGGGCGTCAGCGACGAACTCCTGGATGAAGGCCTGGACGAACTGGAGCAGGTCATCGACGCGGCCGTGCAGCGGGCTCCCGGCAAAGTCCTGGCAGACCTCAGCATCGCCCGCGGCCTGGACTACTACACCGGCACTGTGGTGGAAACCGTGCTGGTGGGCCACGAACAGCTCGGGTCAATCTGCTCCGGCGGCCGGTACGACGCCCTGGCGTCCAAGGGCAACCGGAAATTCCCGGGCGTTGGGCTGTCGATCGGCGTCACCCGTCTGGTGTCCCGGATCCTGAGCCAGGAGCTGGCCAAAGCCTCCCGTTCGGTTCCCACCACCGTACTGGTGGCCCTGAACCACGACGACAGCTGGGGCGGCGCCCAGGACGTAGCCGCCCTGCTGCGCAGCCGGGGCATTCCCACCGAAGTGGCGGCCAAGGCCGAGAAGTTCGGCAAGCAGATCAAGTTCGCGGACCGGCGGGGGATCCCGTTCGTCTGGTTCACCGACGAGGACGGAATCCACCAGGTGAAGGACATCCGCACCGGAGAACAGGTGCTGGCGGCCCCCGAAACCTGGATGCCGCCGCTGGAGGACCTGACGGTGCAGGTGGAAACAACCGCTTCCGCAGCAGCCTCCCTATAGCGCGGGAACTTAAAGCTTGGGCTGGTGCCGCCGGACGCGCAGCACCAGCCAGCGCCCTGCCACCCCGGCAGCGAGAACGGCAGCCATGGTCAGGACCGGCGCCGGCGGCAAGGTAAAGGCAAGGACGACGCACCCAAGGAGACCCGCGGCGTTGAGCCAGCGGGGAGCATAGCCTGGATGGGTCGTGAGGGTGAAGGCGGACGCGTTGGCCACTGCGTAGTACATCAGGACGCCGAAGCTTGAGAAGCCCACCACCGTCATCACGTTGGTGGTCAGCAGGAGCAGGATGACGACGGCTGCCACGGCAAGTTCCGCCACGAACGGGACAGTCCGGGCGCCGCCCACCCTTGCCAGCGGACCCGGAAGATCGCGTTCCCGTGCCATGGCCAGGGTGGTCCGCCCCACGCCCGTGATGAGGGCGAGGAGGGCGCCCAGGCAGGCGGCGGCAGCGCCCGCCTGTACCAGCGGCGCAGCAGCGGCAAAGCGGGAATCCAATACGGTGTCCAGCAGGGGAGTCCCGGAAGTGGCCAGCCGCTCTCTGAGGTGGGCCAGCAGGAGTACCGCCAGCAGCAGGTAGATCGAGAAAGCCGCCGCCAAGGCCGCCAAAATGGCCCTCGGGATGGTCCGCGCGGGATTCCGGACCTCTTCGCCAAGCGTGGCGATTCGGGCATAACCGGCAAAGGCAAAGAACATCAGGCCAGCGGCAGGGAGGACCCCTGCCGCTCCGCCCGACTGCGTGCCGGTTGTCGCCGCGGCAGGGTGCGGGCCCAGGACTGCGGCGATGGCAACGAACACCAGCGTTGCAAGGACCATGCACAGCAGGATCCGAGTCAGCAGGGCGGTCCGGGTGATGCCGAGCAGGTTGACGCCGGTGAGCGCCACGACGGCGGCCACAGCAACCGGGACCGCATAGTCCCGGGCCACGTAGCTGCCGAATGTCAACGCCATGGCCGCGCAGGACGCCGTCTTGCCGGTGACGAAACCCCAGCCGGCCAGGAAGCCCGGCCACTCACCGAGTTGGTTTCGGCCATACACATAGGTACCGCCGCTGGTGGGGTACTTGGCGGCGAGGGCGGCAGAGGCCACGGCGTTGCAGTACGCCACCACCCCCGCGATGAGCACTGACAGGACCAACAGATTTCCGGCCAGCGCGGCGGCCGGAGCGAAGACTACGAAGACGCCGGCGCCCAGCATGGAGCCGAGTCCGATCGCGGTGGCATCAAAGGTCCCGAGCCTGCGCTGCAGCTGCTGCGGTTCGCTCATGGGGCGGCATTCCTCTTCCAGCGGGTAAACTCGGACGGGATCGTTCCCGCAACGATCATATTGAACTTCCCACTGTTTTCCCGCAGAAAGGCGTGCTGTGCTGCGCACACATGACCTCGGATCCCTTCGTTCCGAGCACATTGGACAAACCGTAACCCTGGCCGGCTGGGTGGGCCGCCGTCGTGATCACGGTGGTGTGGCATTCGTGGACCTGCGCGACGCTTCCGGCGTGGCCCAGGTGGTGGTCCGCGAGGAAGAAGTGTTCCACGGACTGCGCAACGAGTACGTCCTGCAGGTTAGGGGCACGGTGTCCAAGCGTCCGGAGGGGAACGAGAACTCTGCGCTGGCCACCGGCGAGATCGAGGTCATTGCCGAGGACGTCACCATCCTCAACACCTCCGACCCCCTGCCGTTCCAGATTGACGAACACGTGGAAGTCGGCGAGGAAGCCCGCCTCAAGCACCGCTACCTTGACCTGCGCCGCCCCGGCCCCAGCCGCAACCTGCGCCTCCGCTCCGAGGCCAACCGGGTGGCGCGCGACCTGCTCCACCAGGAGGGCTTCGTGGAGATTGAGACGCCGACGCTGACGCGTTCGACGCCGGAGGGCGCCCGTGACTTCCTGGTTCCGGCACGCCTGGCCCCGGGTTCCTGGTACGCCCTCCCGCAGTCCCCGCAGCTCTTCAAGCAGCTGCTGCAGGTGGGCGGGTTCGAGAAGTACTACCAGATTGCACGCTGCTACCGCGATGAGGACTTCCGTGCGGACCGGCAGCCGGAATTCACCCAGCTGGACATCGAGGCCAGCTTCGTTGACCAGGACGACATCATCCGGCTGGGCGAAAACATCGTCAAGGCCGTGTGGCAGCTCATCGGAGCGGACATTCCCACGCCCATCCAGCGGATCACCTACGCCGACGCCATGGCACGGTACGGCTCGGACAAGCCGGACCTTCGCTTCGGGCTGGAACTGACGGAGCTCACCGAATTCTTCAAGGACACCAACTTCGGCGTCTTCAAGGCTCCGTACGTGGGCGCGGTGGTCATGCCCGGCGGTGCTTCCCAGGCGCGCCGTGCCCTGGACGCCTGGCAGGAATGGGCCAAGCAGCGCGGCGCCAAGGGCCTGGCCTACGTCCTGTACAAGGAGGACGGCGAGCTCGCAGGACCGGTTGCGAAGAACCTCACCGAGATGGAGCGTGCGGGGCTGGCCGACGCAGTTGGTGCGAAGCCCGGCGACTGCATCTTCTTCGCCGCGGGTGAGAAGACCCCGTCGCGCGCCCTGCTGGGTGCTGCCCGCGTGGAGATCGGCCACCGCACCGGCCTGATCGACCCCAACGACTGGGCTTTCTGCTGGGTGGTGGATGCGCCCATGTTCGAGCCCGCCGCCGCTGCCGTCGCCTCCGGCGATGTTGCTGTCGGCGGAGGCCAGTGGACGGCCGTGCACCACGCCTTCACCTCGCCCAAGCCGGAATACCTGGACACCTTTGACAAGGACCCGGAGTCGGCGCTTTCCTATGCCTACGACATTGTCTGCAACGGCAACGAAATCGGCGGTGGTTCCATCCGTATCCACCAGCGCGACGTGCAGGAGCGCGTCTTCGAACTGATGGGCCTGGACAAGGAAGACGCGCAGACCAAGTTCGGGTTCTTGCTGGAGGGCTTCAAGTACGGCGCACCCCCGCACGGCGGTATCGCATTCGGCTGGGACCGCGTGGTGTCGCTGCTGGCAGGGGTTGACTCCATCCGCGACGTCATCGCCTTCCCGAAGTCCGGCGGCGGCCACGACCCCCTCACGGAAGCACCGGCCCCCATCACGCCCCAGCAGCGCAAGGAGGCCGGCGTGGACTTCAAGCCGGAGGCCAAAAAGCCGGAAGTGAAGAAGCCCGAAGACAAGCAGTAGCACCCGCAATCCCGCGCAGAAAGCAGCCAAGGGAGGTTCCCCGGACATTTCCGGGGAACCTCCCTTCGGTCATCAAGGAGCCTGCCCGTTGACCACCCGCAACAGCATCGAGCCCGACGAACTGGAATCCGCCATGGACGCCGCCTGGCCTGCCCTGGACCGCCATGATGCCGGCGGCTGGACGCTGCGTGCGGCCGCAGGCGTCACCCAACGGGCCAACTCCATCTGGCCCCGCAGTGAACAGTACGGTGGCGACCAGTGCAGCGACGACCTCCCGGGCCTGCTCAGGGAGGCCAGGGCCTGGTACCGCAGCCGCCGCTTGCCGGTCATCTTCCAGGTCTTCGACACCCCGGCAGCGTCCGGTCTCCATGAACTGCTGGACGCGGAGGGCTTCACCCGCCAGTCCGAGACCCTGGTCATGACCCGCAGCGCCATGGACGCCCGGATTCCCACGGGCGCCACGCTGGCGGTGGAACTCTCCACGGAGCCGTCAGCGGAGTGGCTGCGGGTCTGGTGGGAGGTGGACGGCCGCGGCGGGGAGGACTCCCTGGCCGTCGCCGAAACCATCCTTAAGGGCTGTCCCTCCGTCTATGCGCTGCTGCGGGACGGCGACCGCCGGCCAGCCGCCGTCGGACGCCTCGCCCTCCCCACCGGCTCGTCGCGGGGTGGCCTGTACTGCATGGCCACCCTCCCGGAAGCGCGCCGCCGAGGCTTCGCGGCCGCCATCCTGCAATCCCTGCTGCGGGCAGGCAACGAGCGGGGAGTGGACGGCTTCTGGCTGCTGGTCACAGAGGCGAACCGTGGGGCGCAGGAACTCTACGGGAAAGCCGGGTTCCGCGAAGCCGGCCGCTACCTGTACCGGCAGGAACGCCCTCGGCGCGCCCCCACAGGCTGCTGACCGCACCCGGTGGCTGAGCCTGCCGTACCTGTTCCCGGCCACCGATTGGCCCTACGCGTCGGTCACCGTAATCCGCACTGAGCAGGCATCTGCCGCGGCCTTCTTCAACACGGCGGCCCGGGGCTCAGCGACATCCAAGTAGGCAAGGCGCGGAAGGGGTGCATAATCACGCAGCAGTGGTTCTTCAAGGACAAGGTCAGCAAGGGTACGGTCGCCGCCGGGCACCACATATTCGAAAGGGTGGCCGGCGAAGACCAGCCTTGCCTGTTCCGCCACGGCCACTACCAAGGCGTCGGCCTGGTTGGAACGGCGACGGGCAAACCGCTGCTGGGACTGGCCGCCGGCCGCGGTGCGGGACTGGACGTATCTGGTGCCCGCCTTCGACGCCAGCAGCGTGCCTTCGCTTGCCACCCCAATGCCGTAACCGCCCCGCCGCACCAGCAGCAGTCCCAGCCGGCGCGGCTGCGACGCAAGCGCGGCCAGGCGCTCCAGGGCTCCGGCGCCGCGTCCCGGCCGTCCGTCTGCCGGCCACGGCGGCTGCAGGAGCGCTTCCGTGCCGTCGCCCGCCAAAAGGCGGAGACCGTCGTCGCAATCCTGCAGCCGGTACCCGCCGTGGGATGAGCCGAAGCGCTCCGCCCACCCGGCCAGCCGGGCGCCGGTCACAAAGGCAGTCCGGACGGACACCGGGGCACCGGGTGGACCTGGGGCAGGCATGCGGCCTTCCTTGAAGCGTCGGGGAGAAAGTGTCGGGGAAAAGCAGGTGCTGGACTGGAAGTAGCCTATCTATGTGGATGATCTCTTCGGCAACGGGCCAGAAAACGACGACGACGACGAACGTCCCACCCCGGGGCAAGGCACCGGTTCCAGGGGGCAAGGTGCGCGGGGGCAGGGCTCGCCGCGGAGTCCGCTTGCCGTCCGCATGCGGCCGCGCACGCTGGATGAAGTGGTTGGACAGCAGCATCTCCTCGGCCAAGGGTCGCCGCTGCGGCAGCTTGCCGCCGGCGCCGGGGCCGACGCCGCCGGGCCGGCGGGCCCCAGCTCCCTGATCCTCTGGGGACCACCGGGTACCGGAAAGACCACCCTGGCGCATGTGATCGCCCGTGGCCCCGGCCGGAAGTTCGTGGAACTGTCCGCCATCACCGCCGGCGTCAAGGACGTCCGCCGGGTGATGGATGACGCCCTTACGGCCCGCGACCTGTACAAGACCACCACAGTGCTGTTTCTGGACGAAATCCACCGCTTCAACAAGGCCCAGCAGGACGCCCTGCTGCCCGGCGTCGAAAACCGCTGGGTGGTCCTGGTGGCCGCCACCACGGAAAACCCCTCCTTCTCGGTGGTCTCGCCCCTGCTGTCCCGCTCCCTGCTCCTCACGCTCAAGCCCCTGACCGATGCGGACATCGAGGGCCTCCTGGTAAGGGCCGTGGAGGATCCGCGGGGGCTGGGCGGCAAGGTCCGGCTCAGCGATGAAGCCCTGGAACACCTGGTCCGGCTGTCCGGCGGGGACGCCCGCAGGGCGCTCACGGCGCTGGAGGCCGCGGCCGGTGTCGCGTTCGGTGACGCGGACGACGTCGAACGTTCCGTGGGGGAGGACGGTCCACCTTCCGCGGCGGGCACCGAAGAGCCGGTCACCGTGGAGATGCGCCACACCGAGCGCGCCCTGGATGCAGCCGCCGTCCGCTACGACCGTGCCGGCGACCAGCACTACGACGTGGCCAGCGCCTTCATCAAATCCATCCGGGGATCCGACGTGGACGCGGCCCTGCACTACCTGGCCCGGATGCTGGAAGCCGGGGAGGACCCACGGTTCGTGGCCCGCCGGATCGTGATCTCCGCGGCGGAGGACGTGGGCATGGCGGACCCCACCGCGCTGCAGACCGCCGTGGCAGCCGCACAGGCGGTCCAGCTCATCGGTATGCCCGAAGGCCGGATCATCCTGGCCGAGGCCGTCGTCCACCTCGCCACCGCACCAAAGTCGAACGCCGCCTATATGGGCATCAACAAAGCGATCGCGGACGTGCGGGCGGGCCTCGGCATCGGAATTCCCGCGCACCTGCGCGATGCGCACTATCCGGGATCAAAGCAACTGGGCCACGGCGTGGGCTACAAATACGCGCACGACGCCCCCCACGCTGTGGCAACACAGCAGTATCCCCCGGACGACCTGGTGGGCCGCGACTACTACCAGCCCACCGGCAACGGCGCTGAGCGGGACATTGCACAACGGCTGGAGCGGCTGCGGAAGATTGTCCGGGGCACCTGACGGCATGGTAAGCTGAATCTTTGTCTGGCAAGGCACGGACGCACAATCCCCTTGAATTCCCTTCGAGCAGGTTATGCCCTGTGCCCAGTAGCAAAAGGCAGCGGTTGGCCGATGCTCTCCATCGTGGAGGCCAGTAACACTGACACACCGCAGATATTGGAAGGACACAAGTGGCTAACAACACTCGTGCTCGCCGTCAGGCCCGCCTCTCGCGGTCCCTCGGCATCGCTCTGACCCCCAAGGCCGCCAAGTACATGGAGCGCCGCCCGTACGGCCCCGGTGAGCATGGCCGTGCCCGCAAGAAGCAGGACTCCGACTACGCCGTACGTCTGCGCGAAAAGCAGCGCCTGCGCGCCCAGTACGGCATCCGCGAAGCACAGATGACCCGTGCCTTCGAAGAGGCCCGCCGCACCAAGGGCCTGACCGGTGAGAACCTCATCGAACTGCTCGAAATGCGCCTCGACGCCCTGGTCCTGCGTGCCGGCTTCGCCCGCACCATCGCCCAGGCCCGCCAGCTGGTTGTGCACCGCCACATCATGGTTGACGGCGTCCGCGTTGACCGTCCGTCGTTCCGCGTCGGCGAGGGCCAGCTGGTCCACGTTCACAGCCGCAGCGAAACCATGGTTCCGCTCCAGGTTGCCGCAGCCGGTGCACACCGCGACGTCCTGCCTGCCGTTCCGGGCTACCTGGACGTCAAGCTGGAAGCCCTCCAGGCACGCCTGGTGCGCCGCCCCAAGCGTTCGGAAATCCCGGTGACCTGCGAAGAGCAGCTCGTCGTCGAATTCTACGCACGCTAAATCCCAGCAGCGTATCCAAAGAAGCCCGTGGCAAGCGCCGCGGGCTTCTTTGTATGTAAGGTACTTGGGGGACAATCTGCGCGGCGCACCTTCCAGGCGCGTGCAGGATGGAGCCCAACCACGGAATTTCGAGGAGATGAACGTCTATGTCTGGTGGCGATATTGCCGGCCTGATCGCTGCCGGGGTGTTTGCACTCCTGGTCCTGCTGCTTGCGGTCCCCATCCTGAAGCTGGGGAAGGTTTTCGATGAGGTGCGTACCGCCATCAGGTCCATCAGCGACGGCGCAACGCCCCTGATGGACGAGGTCACGGCCACGGTGTCCACCACCAACCAGCAGCTGAAGAAGGTGGACGGCATCTCGACCAATGTGTCGGATGCATCCGCCAACATCTCCGCCCTGTCCTCCCTGGTGGCCGCGACGGTGGGTTCCCCGCTGATCAAGGTGGCGGCGTTCAGCTACGGCGTCCGCAGCGCCTTCGCCACCCGCCGGAAGCCCGCAGCCGGCCGCCGCAGCCGCTAGATCCGAAAAGAAGAACATGAAAAGAATTGTTTGGATGGGAATCGGCGTGGCCATTGGCGTCATCGCCTTCCGCAAAGTGAGCCAGGCGCAGTCCAGCCTCGGACCGGAGGGCCTGAACCGCGCGGTGGGACGGCTCGCGGACGGGGTCTACGACTTCGCCGACGCCGTCCGCGCCGGGATGCAGGAGCGGGAAACCGACCTGCGGAGCGCCCTGGGGATTGAATCCGCGGAACTGGTTCGTCGCTGAGCCCCCTGGGCGTTTGACGGGCAGCCAGCCAACAACGGCAGGATCCCCTCGCGGGACCGGCCACCTGAACGAAATTCCCGTGCCGCAAGGCGGCGCGGACCAAGAAGGGTAAGAAAACAGCTCATGAAGTCGCAGGAGATCACAAAGCGCTGGGTGGACTTTTTTGTCAGCAAGGGCCACACCGCGGTTCCCTCCGCATCGCTGGTCTCCAGCGACCCCTCGCTGCTGTTCACGGTGGCCGGCATGGTCCCGTTCATTCCCTACCTCACGGCCCGCGAGGAACCGCCCTACTCCCGCGCCACCAGCGTGCAGAAGTGCATCCGCACCGGTGACATCGAGGAGGTGGGCAAGACCGCCCGCCACGGCACCTTCTTCCAGATGTGTGGCAACTTCTCCTTCGGCGACTACTTCAAGGAAGACGCCATCAAGTTCGCCTGGGAGCTGCTTACCACCAGCGTTGACGACGGCGGCTACGGCCTTGCGCCCGAGCGGCTGTGGGTGACCGTTTACGAGGAAGACGACGAGGCCGAGGAACTCTGGCTGAAGAACACCGGCGTCCCCGCCGAGCGGATCCAGCGGATGGGCAAGTCGGACAACTACTGGCACACCGGCCAGCCGGGGCCTGCAGGTCCCTGCTCGGAGATCTACTACGACCGCGGCCCGGCCTACGGCGTCGAGGGCGGCCCGATAGCGGACGAAACCCGCTACGTCGAGATCTGGAACCTGGTGTTCATGCAGTACCAGATCGAGAACGTCCGCTCCAAGGTGGACTTCGACGTCGTGGGTGAACTGCCCAAGAAGAACATCGACACGGGCCTGGGCATGGAGCGCCTTGCGATGATCCTGCAGGGCGTCGAGAACATGTACGAGACCGACCAGGTGCGGCCTGTCATCGACAAAGCCGCGGAGCTGTCGGGCAAGGAATACACTTCCGCGGAGACTCCCGACGACCCCCACCACACCGATGACGTGCGCATGCGCGTTGTGGCCGACCACATCCGCTCGGCCCTGATGCTGATCTCCGATGGCGTCACCCCCTCCAACGAGGGCCGCGGCTACGTCCTGCGCCGCCTGATCCGCCGGGCCGTCCGCTCCATGCGCCTGCTGGGCGTCGAACAGGCCTGCCTGCCGGAGCTGCTGCCCGCGTCCCGGGACGCCATGAAGGGCGTGTACCCCGTGGTGGACACCGACTTCGCGCGGATCAGCCGCATCGCCTACGCCGAGGAGAAGGCGTTCCTGCGCACCATTGCCTCCGGCACCGCGCGGCTCGAGGACGCCGTGAAGGAATCCAAGGCTGCCAACAAGCCGCTGTCCGGCGAGGATGCCTTCACACTGCATGACACCTACGGGTTCCCCATCGACCTCACACTGGAGATGGCCGAAGAGGCCGGGCTCAAAGTTGATGAGACGGCCTTCCGCAGCCTGATGCAGGAACAGCGCCAGCGGGCCCAGGCCGATGCCAAGGGCAAGAAGGGCGGCCACGCCGACGTCAGCGTCTTCCAGGAAATCCTGGGCGAGGGCGAGACGGTCTTCACCGGCTACACCGAGCTTGAGGGTGAGTCGCGGGTCCGCGGCCTGCTCAGCGTCGGCCGCCGGGTCCAGCAGGCCGCGACCGGCGACGAGATCGAACTCGTGCTGGCCGAAACCCCGTTCTACGCCGAAGCCGGCGGCCAGGCTGCCGACACCGGCCTCATCACCGGTGACGGCTTCGTCGTTGAGATCCTGGACGTCCAGCGTCCCGTGAAGGGCCTGAGCGTGCATAAGGCGATCGTCCGCGAAGGCGAAATCGGCGCCGACTCGCTGGTGCGCGCCGCCGTCGACCGTGAACGCCGCCACGCGGCCGAGCAGGCGCACACGGGTACCCACATCGTGCACGCCGCCCTGCACCAGATCCTCGGCCCGGAAGCCACGCAGCGGGGGTCCTTCAACAAGGCCGGCTACCTGCGCTTCGACTTCGCCTGGGGCGAGGGCCTGAGCACGGCCACCCGGTCCGAGATCGAAGAGGTCTCCAACCTCGCCATCCGCAACAACTACGCCGTGGAAACCAAGATCATGGGCCTCGCCGAGGCCAAGGCCATGGGCGCCATGGCCCTCTTCGGCGAAAACTACGGCAGCGAAGTCCGCGTGGTGGAGATTGACGGTGCCTGGTCGCGCGAACTCTGCGGCGGCACGCACGTTGCCAACACCTCGCTGATCGGCAGCCTGTCCCTCCTCGGCGAACAGTCCGTGGGATCGGGCAACCGGCGTGTGGAGGCCTTCGTGGGCATGGAGGCCTTCCGCCACCTCGCTGCCGAGCGTGCGCTGGTGACCGAGCTGACCGACCTGCTGAAGGTTCCGTCCGGCCAGCTCGCCGACCGGATATCGGCCACGCTTGCCAAGCTGAAGGCCACCGAGAAGGAACTGGACCGGCTCCGCAAGGAACAGCTGGCCGCATCTGCCGCGCAGCTGGTGAACACCGCCACGGATGCTGCAGGCGTACAGGTGTTGGCTCACGATGCCGGAACCGTCAGCGGTGCCGACGACCTCCGCGGCCTCGCCCTGGACCTGCGGAACCGCCTCGGTTCGGATGCTGCCGCGGTTGCAGTGGCCGGTGTCGCCAACGACCGTCCGCTGATCCTGGTTGCCACCAACGAGGCCGCCCGGGAGGCCGGGGTCAAGGCCGGTGCCCTGGTCCGCGTCGCTGCCGGTGTCCTCGGCGGCGGCGGCGGCGGCAAGGACGATGTGGCCCAGGGTGGAGGAACCGACGCCGGAAAGGTCGGTGCCGCCCTGTCCGCCGTCGTCGATGCCATTACACGGCGCTAACCAGGCCATGACCAATCCTGCTGCGGCCGGCGGCTACCCCCAGGGCGTCAAACTGGGGGTGGACGTCGGCACCGTCCGGGTGGGCGTTGCCATCTGCGACCGCGACTCGATCCTGGCCACGCCGTACAAGACACTGGACCGGAACGCGAAGAAGAACTCGGACGTCCGGGTCATCGCCAAACTGGTCGAGGAACTGGGCGCCGTGCAGGTTGTGGTCGGCCTGCCCCGGACCATGAAGGGCGAGGAACACGCCTCGGCGAGGATGGCCACCGACTACGCCCTGCTCCTCGCCGCGGAGCTTTCCCGCCGCGGCCTGGCGGTCCCGGTCAACCTGGTGGATGAACGTCTCAGCAGTGTCACGGCGCACCGGAACCTGCACCAAGCTGGCATGAGCAGCCGGGACCACCGTAAAGTAGTTGATCAGGTCGCGGCGGCGGGTATTCTTCAACACGCCATCGACATGCAGAAAGCCAGGGGAGCGGATGTCGGCTCACGCGTGACAGCGCCGTCCCCGACCGTGGACCTGGGGGCCGGTGGGGCGGACGAAACAGTCCGTGCCACCGCCGCAGACACGGCCCCATCTTCAGATAATGGAAGGCAACAGTGAGCCCTGCCAACATTGATGACACCACCGGCCCCCTGGACAGGGGCGCCGGAAGGCCACTGACGCGCAAGGAGCTGCGGGCCCGCGAGAAGGTCCTCGCCACCGGCCGTCAGGATGCCGTGCCGGAGCATGCCTACGAAACCGGCGATGTGCCGCCCCCGCCGGCCGCGCCACCGGCGGCTGCATCCGCCGCCGCGGAACCGACGTTTGCCCCAATTCCCGACGCCGGCGATGTTCCCGCGGCTCCGGAGACGCCGCCGTCCATCCAGGACGAACAGCCCGCACGCGGTTCGGTCGGCGGTGACCCGGCCGCGGACCTTCCTCCCGCGGCCACCCACCACGAGGACGTGCTGCCCGCCGCCGCGGCCCTCCACGACATTGCGCACCACGACGACGTTGCGCACCACGTTGACGAAGCGCACCACCATGACGTTGCGCACCACGTTGACGAAGCCCACCACCATGACGTTGCGCACCACGGAGGTTGGCAGCCCGACGAAGGGCACCACTATGCCGAAGGCGGCCACGAACAGCCGGCCTACCACGCTGATGCCTACCATGAGGAACTTCACCCGGAGGTCCACCATGACGAGGCCCACCTGCACGGCGACCATGCCGACGCCGGGCATCACCTTCTCGGCTCATCCGCCACCCAGGAGGTGAAGCGGCCTTCAAAGAAGGTCCGCCGCCGCCGCAGGCTGCTGGCCCTCTTCCTGACGCTGGCCGTCTTCGTGACGGCCGTTGCCGTAGGCGCCCAGTTCCTCAAGCCCCTTCTCGGCGGCGGCAAGCCCTCCGACTTCCCCGGCCCCGGCTCAGGTGAGGTCCAGGTGACTGTGCAGAGCGGGGAAGGGACCCGGTCCGTCGCCGCCGAGCTGGAAAACCAACGCGTTGTGGCCAACGCGGACACCTTCATGCAGGCTTTCCATGCATCCGGCGGAACACTGGCGCCGGGGGACTACACCTTCAAGACCGAGATGAAGAACGCCGACGCGGTGAACGTCCTGCTCGGGAAGGACAAGACCAAAGTCATCTACTTCGCCCTGAGCGCGGGCCTGCGGATCAGCGAGTCCCTGCAGGCGATCTCCGAGGGATCCGGCGTGTCCGTGCAGCAGCTTCAGGCGCTCAGCAACCAACCCGCCCAGTTCGGCCTGCCCGCCAACGCCAAGAACCTTGAAGGCTACCTGGCGCCGGGCGAGTACCGGTTCCCGCTGGGGACGCCCCCCAAGGACATCCTCCAGTCCCTGGTGAAGGCCACCACGGATGAGCTGGTCTCGCAGGGCATCACTGACCCCGCCAAGCAGTACGAGGCCGTTATCGTGGCCAGCATCGTGCAGGCCGAAGGAGGCCAGGCGGACTACGGCGACGTAGCGGGCGCCATCTACAACCGGCTCAAGCCAAACGACCAGACCGGAGGCTTCCTGCAGGTCGACTCCGCGGTGACGTACGGACTGGGCACGCGGAGCTTCAACTTCACCGATGAGCAGCGCCAGGACAAGTCCAACCCGTACAACACGTACGCGAACCCCGGGCTGCCGCCCGGTCCCATCGGTTCCCCCGGCAAGACGGCCATTGACGCGGCTGCCCGGCCCAAGGCCAATGACTACCTGTACTGGGTGACCGTCAACCTTGACACCAAGGAAACCAAGTTCGCCAAGACGCTTGCCGAACACAACGCCTACGTGGAGCAGTACAACGCGTGGTGCCAGGCCAACGCGGGCCGCTGCACATGAGCCTGCGGGCTGCCGTCCTGGGCCATCCGATCAGCCACTCCAAGTCCCCGGCCCTGCATCTCTCGGCCTACGGACAGCTGGACGCGGGTATCAGCTACACGGCCATCGATGTGACCGAGGAGCTTCTTCCGTCCTTCATGCGGCAGATCCGGAACCAGCCGGGATGGCGCGGACTCTCCGTGACCATGCCGTTGAAGACGGCGATGCTCCACGAAGTGGATGAGGTGCGCGGGGTGGCGCAGACCCTGGGCGTGGTGAACACCGTCACCTTCGAGGAATCAGCCGCAGGTGTGCGGACCGTGGGCTCCAACACGGACGTCACGGGCATCGTCAATGCGTTGTGCCATGCCGGCACCCAGGCCGCGCCGTCGGCAGTGATCCTTGGTGGCGGCGGAACGGCGGCGTCCGCTGTCGCGGCCCTCAAGGAACTGGGCACCGGGACGGTCCAGGTCTATGTCCGGGATGCGTCGCGGACTGCGGACGTCCGTGCGGCCGCGGATGCCCTGGGCGTGGCACTGGAGATCCGCCCGCTCGGCAAAGCCGGCCGCCCGACGTCGGAAGCCGACGTCGTCATCTCCACCCTGCCGCCACGTGCGGCAGACGGACTGGCATCGGAAATAGCCGCGCTGAAGACCACGACGCCGGGCGTGCTGCTCGACGTCGCCTACGATCCCTGGCCCAGCCTCATTGCCTCCGTATGGCAGGCCGGGGGAGGGCGGGTGGTGCCTGGCCTGGAGATGCTGCTGTACCAGGCCGTGGAGCAGGTACGGCTCTTCACCCGCCGCGGTGAAGACGTTAATGCAGCTGTCATAGATGTGATGTGTGACGCAGTCGGCCTTGCCCGGCGGGCGTTCTGACCGCCCTACGTGGCAGGATGGAAATTATGCGTTGGTTGACTGCCGGTGAATCCCATGGTCCGGCTCTGATGGGAATTATTGAGGGCGTCCCCGCCGGTGTGGAAATCACCAGCGGGCACATCGCAGACTCCTTGGCACGCCGCCGGCTTGGCTACGGCCGCGGTGCCCGGATGAAATTCGAGCAGGACGTGGTCACCATTCTTGGCGGCGTCCGGCATGGCCTCACCCAGGGCGGTCCCGTTGCCATCCAGGTGGGCAACACCGAATGGCCCAAATGGGAACAAATCATGTCCGCGGACCCTGTGGAAGCCGAACTCCTGGCCGACCAGGCGCGCAATGCTCCGCTGACCCGGCCCCGCCCCGGGCATGCCGACTTCACCGGCATGCAGAAATACGGCTTTGACGAGGCCAGGCCGGTGCTGGAGCGGGCAAGCGCACGGGAAACCGCCACCCGTGTAGCAGTCGGCACCGTTGCGGCCCAGTTCCTCAAGCACCTCGGTATCGAACTTGTCAGCCACACCGTCTCGATCGCCAGCGTGACGGTCCCGGAAGGCCGTCCGTTGCCCGTGCCCGGCGACGTTATTGCCCTGGACGCCGATCCCCTGCGCTGCTTCGACCGCGAAACCTCGGACGCCATGGTGGCTGAGGTTGACGCCGCGCACAAGGAAGGCGAAACCCTGGGCGGCGTCGTGGAGGTCCTCGCTTACGGGCTCCCGCCGGGACTGGGCAGCTACGTGCACTGGGACCGCCGGCTCGACGCCCGGTTGGCCGCGGCCCTCATGGGAATCCAGGCCATCAAGGGCGTTGAGGTCGGTGACGGGTTCCTGACCGCGGCCCGTCGTGGCTCCGCTGCCCATGACGAAATCGTGCGGGACGGCGAAGGCAGGATTGTCCGTGCCAGCAACCGTGCCGGCGGCATTGAGGGCGGCATGAGCATCGGAGACGTCCTTCGGGTACGGGCTGCCATGAAGCCCATCGCCACCGTTCCGCGCGCCCTGCGGACCATTGACGTCAGCACCGGTGAAGCCGCCAAGGCCCACCACCAGCGTTCGGACGTCTGTGCGGTGCCCGCCGCCGGCGTGGTCGCTGAGGCCATGGTGGCACTGGTGCTCGCCGAAGCCGTCATGGAGAAGTTCGGCGGTGACTCGGTGGCGGAAACCGCACGGAACATCAAGGGTTACCTGGACAGCATCCCGGCATCCCTGGACTCGATCGGGCAGTAGTGCTCCACCACAGCAGTCCCGCACCATTCGGCGGCCGGCCGATTGTGCTCATCGGCCCCATGGCCGTCGGCAAATCGGCCATCGGGCAGCAGCTTGCGCAGCAGCTGGGGGCACGGTTCATCGACACCGATGCCGTCATTGTTGCCGCCCACGGCTCCATCGCTGAGATTTTCGCCGGCCGCGGGGAGCGGGCGTTCCGTGAAATCGAGGCCAGGACCGTTGCCGGGGCCGTCGAGGAAGCGGAGGGCACCTCCACCGTCATCTCGCTGGGCGGCGGTGCAGTGCTCGACTCGGGCACCCAGCAGCTGATCAGGCGCTGCACCGTCGTCTACCTCGAATGCGACGCCGACACGGTGGCGGACCGTATCGCCCGGAACTCGGGGCGTCCCCTCCTCGCCGGCGATGCCATGGGCCGCTGGACAGCAATGTTCGCCACCCGGAAGCCGGTCTACGAGAGGCTGGCCGACATTACCCTGGACGTCCGCCACGGCTCGATACCCGAGCTCGGCGGCCGGCTGGAAGCAGCACTGCGCAACTACGCAGCTGCCAAACAGGAAGTTGACAAGTGAACACGCAATCAACAGTCATCAACGTCACCGGCGAAGGGGCCGGCAACAACTACGGCGTCGTCGTCGGGCGCGGCCTGCTCGGTGAGCTCCCCGGCCTGCTCGGGGAGCGCGTCCGCCGGGTCCTGGTGATCCACCCCCGTGCCCTGCGCATCACGGGAGACACCGTCCGGGATGAACTGGCGACAGCCGGCTTCACCGCCGTCACCGCGGAAATCCCGGACGCCGAAGAAGGCAAGCACATCCAGGTGGCAGCATTCTGCTGGCAGGTCCTGGGCCAGAACGACTTCACCCGGTCGGACGCCATCGTGGCCGTGGGCGGGGGAGCAGTCACCGACCTGGCCGGTTTCGTCGCCGCCACGTGGCTGCGGGGCGTTAAGGTCATCCACATGCCCACCAGCCTCCTGGCCATGGTGGACGCGTCCGTCGGCGGCAAGACCGGCATCAATACCGCCGAGGGCAAGAACCTGGTGGGTTCCTTCCATCCGCCTGCCGCCGTCCTGGCTGACCTGGACACGCTGGACACGCTCCCGAAAAACGAGATCATCTCCGGCCTGGCCGAGGTGATCAAGTGTGGCTTTATCGCCGACCCTGCCATCCTGGACCTGGTGGAGAAGGACCCGGCCGCGGTGGTGGACCCCCGGTCCGAGGCGCTCCGGGAACTGATCGAGCGCGCCATTGCCGTGAAAGCGAGAGTGGTCTCCGAGGACCTCAAGGAGTCAGGCCTGCGGGAGATCCTCAACTACGGGCACACCCTGGGCCACGCCATCGAACTGGTTGAACGCTACTCCTGGCGGCATGGCGCCGCGGTCTCCGTGGGCATGATGTTCGCAGCTGAACTTGCCCGCAGCGTGGGACGTCTCAGCGATGCCGACGCC
Source organism: Paenarthrobacter sp. 22069 (assembly GCF_052046035.1). Lineage (NCBI taxonomy): Bacteria > Bacillati > Actinomycetota > Actinomycetes > Micrococcales > Micrococcaceae > Paenarthrobacter > Paenarthrobacter sp. 22069. Next base: position 88,965 of record NZ_JBQEQF010000009.1, read on the forward strand.
GACCGGCACCGGAGCATCCTGGACGGACTTGGGCTTCCGGTCACCTACCGGCGTGACCGCTGGCAGGGCCTCCTGGACGGGATGCGCCGTGACAAGAAGTCCCGCGGTGACCTCCTGCGGTTCGTGGTCCTCGACGGTATCGCCAAACCCGGAATCCTCGATGTGCCGGACACCTCGCTGCTGTTCGCGGCCTACCAGGAAATTGCTTCATGATGCGGGGCACCATGAGCGGCACAGCAGACTGGCCCGAGGCGGGATTCCCCGGCATCCGCATCAACCCTGAAACCCTGCTGCCCCAGATCGTCAATGAAGACCTGGTGCGGGAAGCGTTGGCAGCGTCCACCGATCCGGCAGACCACATCTTCGTGCTGCTCGTCGAAGGCCACGCATCCGAGGCCGCCGAGCTCCTGGCAGAGGCACGCTTCAAGGATCCCGAATCCTTCCGGCTGCGCGTGTTCGAAGCCGAGGTGCTGAGCGTCACCCACCGGCTGGACAGGGCCATCGATCTGTTCCGCCAGCTTCTCGCCGAGGTGCACGGGACACCCCGGGAAGCGCTGGCCCTGCAGTACCTGGGCCGGACCCAGTACGCGGCGGGGCAGACCTCTGCCGCCGTCGAATCCTTCTCCAAGGCCCTGGACCTGCGGGTCGCGCAGTCGGCCGATGCCGCACAGATCTACTCCTCCACGGTGGCCCTGCAGCGCGCCAGGGACGTGCTGGATCTCGCCTGCTGAGGCGGGCGGCAGCGAGCGCGGACAGGCCGGCCCGGAATTGCCGGTAGAATGGGTGTGGAATTTTTTGCATCCACGCGATTTTTGACAAACACGTGCAGGCGGCCCACCCGGCGTGCCCGCCCGGCATAAAGCATCTGGCCCGTGCGGCCGGACGAAGAAACCAGAGGAAACCAGTGGCAACCACTAACGACATTAAGAACGGAACGGTCCTGAAGCTTGAGGGCCAGCTCTGGAACGTCATCGAGTTCCAGCACGTCAAGCCCGGCAAGGGCGGCGCCTTTGTCCGCACCAAGATGCGCAATGTGATGTCCGGCAAGGTTGTCGACAAGACGTTCAACGCCGGCCTCAAGATCGAAACGGCAACCGTTGACCGCCGCGACTACCAGTACCTCTACCAGGACGGCGCCGACTTCGTCTTCATGGACACCTCGGACTACGACCAGATCACGGTCTCCGGTGCCACGGTAGGCGACGCCACCAACTTCATGCTGGAGAACCAGATGGTCAACATTGCCATCCACGACGGCAACCCCCTGTACATCGAACTGCCGCCGAGCGTTGTCCTCGAAATCACCTACACCGAGCCGGGCCTGCAGGGCGACCGCTCCTCCGCAGGCACCAAGCCCGCCACCCTGGAAACCGGCTACGAGATCCAGGTCCCGCTGTTCATCGAGAACAACACCAAGGTCAAGGTGGACACCCGCGACGGCAGCTACCTGGGCCGGGTCACTGAGTAGTGAGCGCCCGCGGTAAAGCCCGCAACAGGGCACTGGATGTTCTTTTCGAAGCTGAGCAGCGCTCTGTTTCCCCGTTCGACGTGCTCCGCGCCCGCCGGGAAAAGACTGACCAGATCGTCAACCCCTACACGGTGGACATCGTCGAGGGCGTGCTGTCCCGCCAAACAGCCATTGATGAGTTCCTGGAGACTTACTCGCAGGGGTGGAGCCTGGAGCGCATGCCGTCGGTTGACCGCATCATCCTGCGCATCGGCACCTGGGAACTGCTGTACAACGACGACGTCCCGGACGGAGTTGCCGTCAGTGAGGCCGTCGCACTTGCCAAGACTCTGTCGACTGATGAGTCCCCGCAGTTCATCAACGGCCTCCTGGGCCGGTTGCAGCAGCTGAAGCCATCGCTGCTCGCATAGCAACCCAGCAACAACGGAAGGCCCCGCATGAGCGGGGCCTTCCGTTCGTTAAATCCGATATATTGCGGGTCCGTCTTAAGGCCCTTCCTTACCTGCCGGCCACGGCGGCGCGCAGTTCAAGGATGCGCTGCAGCTGCCGCCTTTCCTCAGCCTGATGGAGCGGCACATCGCGGCCGCTGAGAATCCGCTGGCGGGTATTGGCAAGCTGGGTGGCTGTCTTCAGGAACTGCTTCATCTGCTGCTTCCTGCCCGAGTTCCCCGCCCAGGCCATGGCCGTGCGGCGGCCGCCGCGGGTGGCCAGGAGCTGGACCTCTGCCGGCGTGAACCAACCCGCGGCTGAATATTCCAGCAGCCGCTGGCGGGTGAGTCTCTTCTCCGCCACCCGCAGGAAAACGATGCCGCCAACGGCCAGGACGAAAATGGGCACCTGCACCACGATGTAGTCCAGCAGGAATCCCTGGCCCATGCTGTTCCAGCGGTTGTGCAGGAACATGGCCGGCAGCAGGCCCACGAAAAAGGCCCCGATCGAAGCACCCGTGTGCCAGCGCCTGGCGGCAAAGCCCATGACCAGGCCGGTGGTTCCGGTGAAGATTGCATGCGCGAACGGCGACATGACGCCGCGGAGGAAGAAGACCTGGGCGAAGTCGCTGGCCGGCGAGGCGGATTCCGCAATGGCCCTGCCGAAGTACAGGATGTTTTCCGTGAAGGCGAACCCGCCGGCGATGGTGAAGGCGAACACCACGCCATCCACCGGTCCATCGAATTGCCTGCGCGCTGCAAGGAGCAGGATGAGCAGGCCGAGTGATTTCGCGAACTCCTCGACGATCGGTGCCTGCACCGTGGCCATGTATGTTTGCAGGTCAGGTTCGTCCGTGAACTGGAAGGCGATCACGAAGAACGGCTGGATGAGCAGGGTCACGGCAACGGACACTGCCGCCCCCCAGGTGAAGGCGAAAAACAGCAGCCTCTTGGGTTCCGGCTCCCATCGATCGATGATGTGCACCGCAGCCAGGACCACTGACAATGGGATCAGCGAAGCCAGGAAACCGATCACGAAACCGGCGGCACCGGTACTGGAGAGCAGGAACGGCACCACCAGGAACAGGCTAAGGAACGCGAGCACGCCGCCGGCGATGGACAGGCCCACCAGCCCGCTGCGGGCACGGGCCGCGTGCAGCACCGGTCCCTCGCCCTGCGGCGGAAACACGCCGGCCAGCGCCTGGCCCTGGTGCCCCGGCGCCGCACGGTAGTGGTCGGGATCCACATGGCCCATCCAGGTGGGATTCGTTTGCTGCGGCAGGGGAGCTGACGGCCCCTGGTAAGGGTCCTCCGGCAGGCCGGGCGAAGGTTGCTTGGGATACATCGGCATACCCGAAAGCCTAGGCGGGAGCCCTTGCGCCACAAAGGAACCGGATGCCGACGGGCCGGGGTGTGACCATCACCGCGTCTGCCGGGCACCTCCACCTGCGGAACCCTGTGGTAATTTTGAAGCGCAAATATTCCTTTTTTAATTCCGTCCTGTGAGGCGGGGAAAGGGGAGACGAGCGTTGACTTCTGTCACCAGCGCACCGGTTCCAGCCAGGGTTGTCCTCAGCCAGGCGGATATTGACCGGGCCCTCACTCGTATCGCCCACGAGATCCTCGAAGCCAACAAGGGATCCCGGGACCTTGTCCTGCTGGGCATTCCCCGCCGCGGTTACCCGCTGGCAGTCCGGCTCGCGGAAAAGATCGCAGCCGCGGACACCACCGTTGATGCTGCCGCGATTGTTGGCCAACTCGACGTCACCATGTTCCGCGACGACCTTTCCCACCAGGGCACGCGTCCGCCCTACCCCACCCGGCTGCCCCGCACCGGCATCGACAACAAAGTGGTGGTGCTGATCGATGATGTGCTGTACTCCGGCCGCACCATCCGGGCCGCACTCGATGCCCTCGTGGACCTTGGCCGGCCCCGCATCGTCCGGCTTGCCGTCCTGATCGACCGCGGACACCGCGAACTTCCCATCCGCGCCGACCACGTCGGCAAGAACCTGCCCACGTCCTCCGCCGAAAAGGTCCGGGTCCGGCTCGAGGAGACAGACACCCCTGGTGGCGGCACCCCGGTCAACGAAGTCGTGATCGAAGGCGGCGCATGAAACACCTCCTGTCCACCGGCGACCTCAGCCGTTCGAACGCCATCCGCATCCTGGACACGGCGGAGGAAATGTCTGCCGTGGGGGAGCGGGAAGTCAAGAAACTGCCCGCGCTGCGCGGCCGCACCGTGGTGAACCTCTTCTTCGAGGACTCCACGCGCACGCGCATCTCCTTCGAAGCCGCTGCCAAGCGCCTGTCGGCCGACGTCATCAACTTCGCCGCCAAGGGGTCGTCGGTGTCCAAAGGGGAATCCCTGAAGGACACGGCCCAGACGCTGTCCGCCATGGGCGCAGACGCCGTCGTCATCCGCCACTGGGCGTCCGGCGCACCCCACCGCCTGGCCGCCACCGACTGGATCGACGCCGGTGTCATCAACGCCGGCGACGGGACGCACGAGCACCCCACCCAGGCCCTCCTGGACGCCTTCACCATGCGCCGGCACTGGGCCCGGCTGTCCGGCACCGGCTCGGAAGGAACCGACCTCAAGGGCCTGCGGGTCGCCATCGTGGGGGATGTCCTGCACTCCCGCGTGGCACGGTCCAACGTCTGGCTGCTCCGTACCCTCGGCGCGGAAGTCACCCTGGTGGCGCCGCCCACCCTGCTGCCGGTCGGCGTCGACAAATGGCCCTGCAGCGTCAGCTACGACCTGGACCAGACCCTGGCCGGCGGCGTGGACGCCATCATGATGCTGCGCGTCCAGGGCGAACGCATGAACGCCTCGTTCTTCCCCAGCACCCGCGAATACTCGCGCCGCTGGGGCTTCGACGACAACCGGCTCCGGGCCCTCGATGACCTCGGCATGACCGACACCATCATCATGCACCCCGGGCCCATGAACCGGGGCCTGGAAATCAGTGCCGCCGCCGCCGACTCACCCCGTTCCACCGTCCTGGCCCAGGTCCGCAACGGTGTGTCCGTGCGGATGGCCGCCCTGTACCTGCTGCTCTCCGGGGACACCCGCGAACCAGCCGCCGACCGGGCACCGGCCTACGCCGCCGCCCCATCCACCAAGGAGAGCAACTGATGGCAGGCAACACCGGAACCTACCTCATCCAAGGCGCCGCCATCCTCGGCGGCGACCGGGCGGACCTGCTGGTCCGCGACGGCATCATCGCGGAGATCGGCACCGGCCTGTCAGCTGACGGCGCCACGGTCATCGACGCCGCCGGCCTGGTGGCCCTTCCCGGCATGGTGGACGTCCACACCCACCTCCGCGAACCCGGCCGCGAGGACGCCGAGACGGTGGAAACCGGCACCCGGGCAGCCGCACTCGGTGGCTACACGGCAGTGCACGCCATGGCCAACAGCACGCCCGTGGCAGACACCGCAGGCGTCGTGGAACAGGTCTACACGCTGGGCCGGGCCGCCGGCTGGGTGGATGTCCGTCCCGTGGGTGCCGTCACTGTCGGCCTCGCGGGGGAGAGGCTCGCCGAACTCGGCGCCATGGCCGATTCCCGCGCCCGCGTGCGCATGTTCTCCGACGACGGCATCTGCGTCCACGATCCCGTGCTGATGCGCAGGGCGCTGGAATACGTCAAAGCGTTCGACGGCGTGGTGGCCCAGCACGCGCAGGAACCGCGCCTTACCGCCGGTGCACAGATGAACGAAGGCGATGTCTCCGCCGTCCTGGGACTCACGGGCTGGCCCGCGGTCGCCGAGGAAAGCATCATCGCCCGCGACGTCCTGCTGGCCCAGCACGTCGGCTCCCGCCTGCACGTGTGCCACGTGTCCACCGCCGGCTCGGTGGAAATCATCCGCTGGGCCAAGGAACGGGGCATTGACGTCACGGCGGAAGTCACCCCGCACCACCTGCTGCTGACGGACGACCTCGTGCGCAGCTACGATCCCGTCTTCAAGGTCAACCCGCCGCTGCGCACCGACGCCGACGTGCAGGCATTGCGCGCAGGCCTGGCAGACGGCACGATCGACGTTGTGGGAACAGACCACGCACCCCACCCCAGCGAGCACAAGGAATGCGAGTGGGCGCAGGCTGCCATGGGCATGACCGGGCTGGAAACTGCCCTGTCAGTGGTCCAGCACGCCATGATCGAGACCGGCCTGATGACCTGGGCGGACTTCGCCAGGGTCACCTCCACCGCCGCCGCTAAGATCGGCCGCCTGAGCGACCAGGGCCGCCCCATCGAGGCAGGCGAACCGGCCAACCTCATCCTGGTGGACCCCGGGGCGCGGTGGACGGTGGACCCCTTCAAGATGGCCACCATGGGCCGCAACTCGCCGTTCAAGGGCCGGGAACTGCCGGGCAAGGTGGTGGCCACGTTCTTCAAGGGACACCCCACCGTCCTGGACGGCGCCCTCAACACCCCCCACCCGGATGCCGCCGCAACACCGGCAGGCGTTGCCTGATGGACAAGATCCTTCCCGGACTTGCCATGCTGGCGGTGGCCGGCGTCGTGTTTGTCCTCATCGCCGTGGGATGGCGCAACCGCCTGAAGCGCCAGTCCGACGTCGAACAGCTTCCCCAGGTGCCCGCTGCACCCGGCGAGCCCACCGCCGCCGCCGAGGGGCAGTACGTGACCACCACGACGGCCGGCGACTGGCTGGACCGGATCGCGGTGCACGGACTGGGCATCCGCACCAACTCCACCCTCGAGGTCTACCCCCACGGCGTCCTTTACGGACGGTCCGGGGCGCCGGCGGTGTACATCCCGGCGGCTTCCCTCACCGGCGTCCGGCAGGACAGCGGCATGGCAGGGAAGTTCGTGGAAAAGGACGGCCTGCTGGTGATCGCGTGGACGCTCGGCAAGCATGAACTGGACACCGGCTTCCGGACCCGCCGCGCTGCGGACAAGGACGTGCTGTACCAGGCTCTTCAGGAATTGATTTCGTCAGCCCCAGCGGCTGGTGCCACGAGTGGAAAGTAAGACAGTGAAAGCAAATACATTGACAGCAACCACCTCCGCTCCTGTGTCAGCCCCGGCTGCGCTGGTTCTCGAAGACGGGCGCATTTTCCGCGGCACCAGCTACGGAGCCACCGGCACCGCCCTGGGCGAGGCCGTCTTCGCCACCGGCATGACCGGCTACCAGGAAACCATCACGGACCCGTCCTACGCCCGCCAGCTGGTGGTTCAGACCGCCCCGCACATCGGGAACACCGGCGTGAACAATGACGACGCCGAGTCCCGGCGCATCTGGGTGGCCGGCTACATCGTCCGCGACGCCGCCCGCCGGCCGTCCAACTGGCGTTCCGAGCGGTCGCTGGACGAAGAGCTGGTGGCCCAGGGCATCGTGGGCATCCAGGGCGTGGACACCCGCGCCATTACCCGGCACCTGCGCGAACACAAGACCATGCGCGCCGGCATCTTCTCCGGCGAGGCCGCGCAGGCCACGGACAAGGAACTGGTGGACGCCGTCCTGGCCAGCGCCCCCATGGAGGGTTCACGCCTGGCCGAGGAAGTCAGCGTCGATGAAGCCTACGTGGTGGAGCCCAGGGACCACGGCTGGGAGGGCGAACCCCGCTTCAGCATCGTGGCCATCGACCTCGGCATCAAGGCCATGACCCCGGTCCGCTTCGCCGAGCGCGGCGTCCGCGTCCACGTGCTCCCGGCCACCGCCACCCTGGAGGACGTCAAGGCGGTCAACCCGGACGGCTTCTTCATGTCCAACGGACCTGGCGACCCCGCCACGGCCGACGCCCAGGTGAAGCTGCTGCGCTCCGTCCTGGATGAGAAGCTGCCCTACTTCGGCATCTGCTTCGGCAACCAGATCCTGGGCCGTGCCCTCGGCTTCGGCACCTACAAGCTCCGCTACGGCCACCGTGGCATCAACCAGCCGGTCATGGACCGCCGCACCGGCAAGGTGGAAATCACCTCCCAGAACCATGGCTTTGCCGTGGACGCCCCGCTCGACGGCGCCACCCAGGCTCCGGAGGCACGCTACGGCCGGGTGGAAGTCAGCCACATCAGCCTGAACGACGACGTCGTGGAAGGCCTCGCCTGCCTGGACATCCCGGCATTCTCCGTGCAGTACCACCCTGAGGCTGCGGCTGGCCCCCACGACGCTGCCTACCTGTTCGACCGGTTCATCGACCTCATGGAGGGCACGCGGGACGGCCGGAACGCCAACCTCTCCAAGGAACCGGTGGACTCTGCCCACCCCGCCGGTGCTGATCCGGCAACGCCGAAAAATTCCGACAACAAGACTGAGGACAAGAAGTAATGCCGAAACGTACAGACCTCAAGAGCGTCCTGGTCATTGGTTCCGGCCCGATCGTCATCGGCCAGGCCGCCGAATTCGACTACTCCGGCACCCAGGCACTGCGTGTCCTCAAGGAGGAAGGCCTTCGCGTCATCCTCGTGAACTCCAACCCGGCTACCATCATGACCGACCCCGAGTTCGCCGATGCCACCTACGTTGAGCCCATCACCCCCGAGGTGGTGGAAAAGATCATCGCCAAGGAACGCCCCGACGCCGTCCTGCCCACCCTGGGCGGCCAGACTGCGCTGAACACCGCCATCGCGCTGGACAAGAACGGCGTGCTGGAGAAGTACAACGTCGAGCTGATCGGTGCCAACATTGCCGCGATCGAGCTCGGCGAGGACCGGGAGAAGTTCAAGGGCGTCGTTGAGCGCTGCGGCGCAGAATCGGCCCGCAGCCACATCATCCACACCATGGACGAGGCACTCAACGCCGCCGGTGACCTCGGGTACCCCATGGTGGTCCGCCCCTCCTTCACCATGGGTGGCCTCGGCTCCGGCCTGGCCTACAACGAGGACGACCTGCGGCGCATCGTCGGCCAGGGCCTGCAGTACAGCCCCACCAGCGAAGTGCTGCTCGAAGAGAGCATCCTGGGCTGGAAGGAATACGAGCTTGAGATGATGCGGGACAAGAACGACAACGTGGTTGTCGTCTGCTCCATCGAAAACTTCGATCCCGTGGGCGTGCACACCGGTGATTCCATTACCGTGGCTCCGGCACTGACCCTCACCGACCGCGAGTACCAGAAGCTGCGCGACGTCGCCATCGCCGTCATCCGCGAAGTAGGCGTGGACACCGGTGGCTGCAACATCCAGTTCGCCATCGACCCCGCCACCGGCCGCGTCGTGGTCATCGAAATGAACCCGCGCGTCTCCCGCTCCTCGGCACTGGCCTCCAAGGCCACGGGCTTCGCCATCGCCAAGATCGCCACCAAGCTCTCGCTCGGCTACACCCTGGACGAGATCCCCAACGACATCACCCAGAAGACCCCGGCGTCCTTCGAACCCACCCTTGACTACGTGGTGGTCAAGGTCCCGCGGTTCGCCTTCGAGAAGTTCCCGGCCGCTGACAACACCCTCACCACCACCATGAAGTCGGTGGGCGAGGCGATGGCCATGGGCCGCAACTTTACCGAGGCACTCCAGAAGGCCCTGCGCTCCCTGGAACAGAAGGGCTCGCAGCTGGACTTCAGCAACGTCCCCGAATGGGAAGTCGCTGAACTGATCGAGAAGGCCAAGCGGCCCACCACCGAACGCCTCCACCAGGTCCAGCGCGCCCTCCTGGGCGGCGCCACCGTGGAACAGCTCTTCGAAGCCACCAAGATCGACCCCTGGTTCCTGGACCAGCTCCAGCTGCTCAACGAGATCTCGCACGAGATCCGGCAGGCCGAAGCCCTGACGGCCGACATGCTCAAGCGCGCCAAGCGCCACGGTTTCTCGGACGAGCAGATCGGCTCCCTGACACACAACTCCGAGGCAGTGGTCCGCGGCGTCCGCCAGGCCCTGGGCATCCGCCCGGTGTACAAGACCGTTGACACCTGCGCCGCCGAGTTCGCCGCCTACACGCCGTACCACTACTCGGCCTACGACGAAGAGGACGAGGTTGCGCTGCACTCCAAGCCGTCCATCCTGATCCTCGGCTCCGGCCCCAACCGCATCGGCCAGGGCATCGAGTTCGACTACTCCTGCGTCCATGCCTCCATGGCCCTGCGCAAAGCCGGCTACGAGACCGTCATGGTCAACTGCAACCCGGAAACCGTCTCCACCGACTACGACGTCTCCACCCGCCTGTACTTCGAGCCGCTGACGCTCGAGGACGTGCTGGAGGTCATCGCGGCCGAGGAACGCACCGGCGGCGTCATGGGCGTCTTCGTCCAGCTCGGCGGCCAGACCCCGCTCAAGCTGGCCCAACAGCTGGCCGACGCCGGCGTGCCCATCCTGGGCACCTCCCCGGAAGCCATCGACCTCGCCGAGCACCGCGGCGCATTCTCCCGCGTCCTGGACAAGGCCGGACTGGTATCGCCGAAGAACGGCACCGCCGTCTCCTTCGAGGACGCAAAGAAGATCGCTGACGAGATCGGCTACCCCGTCCTGGTCCGCCCCTCCTACGTGCTGGGCGGCCGGGGAATGGAAATCGTCTACGACGAGCCCAACCTCTCCCGCTACATCGCCAACGCCACCGAGATCACCCCGGACCACCCGGTCCTGATCGACCGGTTCCTGGAGGACGCCGTCGAAATCGACGTCGACGCCCTCTACGACGGCACGGACATGTACCTGGGCGGCATCATGGAGCACATCGAGGAAGCCGGCATCCACTCCGGGGACTCCGCCTGCGTCCTGCCGCCCATCACGCTGGGGAGCAACGTCGTCGAACGCGTCCGCACCGCCACCCGCGCCATCGCTGAAGGCGTGGGCGTGCGCGGCCTGATCAACATCCAGTTCGCGCTGGCCTCGGACGTCCTGTACGTCCTGGAAGCCAACCCCCGCGCGTCCCGGACCGTGCCGTTCGTCTCCAAGGCCACCGGCGTGCAGATGGCGAAGGCCGCCGCCCTCATCGGCACCGGCGTGACCATCGGACAGCTCCGCAGCGCCTACAAGATGCTGCCGGAAACCGGCGACGGCTCCACCCTGCCGCTGGACGCCCCCGTGGCCGTCAAGGAAGCAGTGCTGCCGTTCAGCCGGTTCCGCACCCTCGAGGGCAAGGTAGTGGACTCCCTCCTGGGACCCGAGATGCGTTCCACCGGCGAGGTCATGGGCATCGACAAGCACTTCGACACCGCCTTCGCCAAGAGCCAAGCAGGCGCCAACAACGCCCTCCCCACCGAGGGCAAGGTGTTCGTCTCGGTGGCCAACCGGGACAAGCGTTCGGTGATCATGGGTGTCAAGCGGCTGTCCGACCTGGGCTTCGAAATCGTGTCCACCGGCGGCACGGCGGACGTCCTGCGGCGCAACGGCATCCAGGCCACCCCGGTCCGGAAGGTAGCCGAAGGCAGCAGCGCCGAGGGTGAAGGCACGATCGCCGACCTTATCGTTGCCGGCGAAATCGACATGGTCTTCAACACACCCTCCGGCGGCGAGGCCCGCAGTGATGGCTACGAACTGCGCGCGGCGGCGACCTCCATCGGCATCCCGTGCATCACCACGGTGGCGGAGTTCAACGCCGCCGTGCAGGCCATCGAAGCCATGCGCACCTACGAATGGTCCGTCACCAGCCTGCAGGAACACGCCGCAGCCCTGGCAGAGTCGCAGAAAGCAGCCCTGCAGCATGCCTGAGCAGGAATCCGGCAACCAATCGGTGGCAGGCGCCGGCCGGGAGTCCTTCGGCTCCCGGCTCGGCGCGGCCATGGCCGCCCGCGGCCCCCTCTGCGTGGGCATCGACCCGCACCCGGCGCTGCTGAAGAGCTGGGGACTGGACGACGACGCCGCCGGGCTGCGGCGCTTTTCGCTGACGGTATTGGAGGCCGTGGCCCCGCTCGCTGCCGCGGTCAAGCCCCAGGTGGCACTTTACGAACGCCACGGATCGGCCGGGATGGCCGTCCTGGAGGAGGTACTTGCCACAGCACGTGATGAGTCGGTGCTCAGCATCGCCGACGCCAAGCGCGGCGACATCGGTTCCACCATGGCTGCCTACGCCGACGCGTGGCTTCGGGACGGCTCCCCGCTGGCAGCGGATTCCGTCACGCTCAGCCCCTACCTCGGCTTCGAGTCACTGCGCCCGGCTCTTGACCTCGCAGCAGAAACGGGCCGGGGCGTGTTCGTGCTGGCACTGACCTCCAACCCGGAAGGCGCCTCCGTGCAGCACGTCGGCGGAAAGGATTCCGTGGCCCGCAGGATAGCCCTCGCGGCAGCAGCGGAAAACTGCCGCTACGCGGGAGCCCTGGGATCGGTGGGCCTGGTGGTTGGTGCCACCGTCGGCAATGCCCTGGCAGACCTCGAACTGGACCTGCCGGCCGTCCGCGGCCCCATCCTGGCCCCAGGCCTGGGAGCCCAGGGCGCCACGCCTGCAGACCTTCGGGCGACGTTCGGTGCGGCATACCCGCTGGTCCTTGGCACGTCCAGCCGCGACATCCTCTCGGCGGGACCGGCGGCCAGCGGCCTCCGGGACGCCGCCCTGCGGACGCTGGACGGACTGCGCGGAGAATAGCGGCAATTGCGCCAATGCATTGATTCGGGCTGCACCAGAGGGTAGTTTCAGGACAGGTCCAAGGGCGGCCGCCCTTGGATGAAATCCGCCGACTCCGGGGGTGTCCGTGATGGTCCTGCGACCCTTATCCGCATCCGAAAGGGCCGACGCCCTGGGCAAGGCGGCAGCGGCCAGGGCCACGCGGGCCGCCGCCAAGGAAAGTCTGCGGAACGGCAACAGATCCGCAGCGGACATCATCAGCTCCGCCCTGGAGGACGACGCCTTGGCCCGCATGAAGGTTTCGGAACTGCTCGAAGCCCTTCCCGGCATCGGGAAGGTACGGGCTGCAGCCATCATGCAGCAGCTGGGCATCGCGGCGTCCCGCCGGGTCCGCGGCCTCGGCGTCCACCAGCGCCGGGCGCTGGTAAATTTTATAGACGAGCATTGAGGCAGGTTGATCCTGCCGTCCCCCGACTGCTGCAAAAGGAATACGTGAGCAAGAAACCTGGACTGACAGTCCTCGCAGGTCCGACGGCTGTTGGCAAAGGCACCGTGTCCACCTACATCCGTGACAACTACCCCGAGGTTTGGCTGTCCGTTTCAGCCACCACTCGGGCGCCCCGGCCGGGGGAGGTGGACGGTGTCCACTACTTCTTCAAAACCAAGGAGGAGTTCAAGCAGCTCATCGCCGACGGCGAACTCCTGGAATGGGCCGTCGTCCACGGACAAAACACCTATGGAACGCTTAAGAGCACGGTCAACCGGGCCATCTCGGAGGGCCGCTCCGTGCTGCTGGAAATCGACCTCCAGGGTGCACGGCAGGTCAAGGCCGCCGTTCCGGACGCCCAGTTCGTCTTCCTTGCGCCGCCCACCTGGGACGAAATGGTCCGGCGCCTGGTAGGCCGCGGCACCGAAACGCCCGAGGAACAGCAGCGTCGCCTGGAAACCGCTAAACTGGAACTTGCTGCTGAACCGGAGTTCGACCACACCGTCATCAATGACGACGTCCGCCGGGCAGCGGACGAGCTTGTTTCACTCATGGGGCTGACACCGCATCCACACCTGCCGGAACCGTCAGCCCGCTAGGAATTTGGAGAATTCGTGTCCACGAACCTTGAAGGCATCATCAACCCGCCGATCGACGACCTGCTGAAGGTTGCTGATTCCAAGTACGGCCTGGTGATCTTCGGTGCCAAGCGCGCTCGTCAGATCAACGCTTACTACGCCCAGCTGCACGAGGGCCTGTTCGAATACGTCGGACCCCTCGTTGACACCAAGCTGAACGAGAAGTCGCTGTCCATCGCCCTGCGCGAGATCAACGAAGGCAAGCTGGTTTCCACACCGATTGAAGCCGCAGAGTAACCCTGCCGCTGGAACTGACTTGCTGTTGACGGAGGTCACGTGCGCATAGTCCTCGGAGTCGGGGGAGGGATTGCCGCCTACAAGGTGGCATCGCTCCTCCGGCTTTTTACTGAAGCCGGCCATGACGTCACGGTGATTCCCACCGAGGCATCCACCCGCTTTATCGGTACCGCCACCTGGGAGGCGTTGTCCGGCAACCCGGTCAGCAACAGCGTCTTCGACGACGTCCACCTGGTCAACCACGTCCGCCTGGGCCACGAGGCAGACCTGGTGGTGGTGGCACCCGCCACGGCGGACCTCCTGGCCAAGGCCGCCACCGGCCAGGCCGGGGACCTGCTCACCAACACCCTGCTGATGGCGCATGGCCCGGTCCTGTTCGCCCCCGCCATGCACACCGAGATGTGGCAGCATGCCGCCACCCGCGCCAATGTCGAAACGCTCCGCGGCCGGGGCGCCGCAGTCCTGGAACCTGCGTCGGGGCGGCTGACGGGCGCGGACTCCGGTCCGGGCAGGCTCCCGGAACCCCAGGTGATCTTCGACGCAGCCATGGCCCTGGTCCAGGGACAGTCCAACTACCAGCTGCCGCTGGCCGGCCGTACCGTGACCATCAGTGCCGGCGGAACGCGCGAACCATTGGACCCCGTCCGCTTCCTCGGCAACCGGTCCTCCGGAAAGCAGGGCGTGGCGCTGGCCGTCGCTGCCCGGAACGCAGGGGCCACCGTGCGTTTGCTGGCCGCCCACATGGATGTTCCCCCGCCGGCCGGCGTCGAGGTTGTCCGGGTGGAGACTGCCCTCCAGCTCCGGGAAGCCGCGCTGGACGCCGCGGCCCGGTCCGACGTCGTCATCATGTCCGCCGCCGTCGCCGACTTCCGCCCCGCAGAGGTCTCGGACACCAAGATCAAGAAGCGGGACGACGCCGGGGATCCCGTTATCACCCTGGTGCGCAACCCCGACATCCTCCATGAACTCGTTGAGCAGCGCAACGCCGGGGCCGCCCCCGCCGGGCAGCTCATTGTCGGGTTCGCAGCGGAGACGGGGGACAGCCAGGGCGACGTCCTGTCCTACGCCGAAGCGAAGCTGCAGCGGAAAGGCTGCGACCTTCTGGTGGTGAACCACGTGGGGACGGACAAGGTCTTCGGGCAGGATGCCAATTCCGTGGTCATCCTCTCGCGTTCCGGCTCCGAACCACAGGAGGCCGCGGGAACCAAGACCGAGGTTTCGCAAGCCATCATCGGCCGCATCAGCTTTGAACTGAACAACGTTTCGCCCCTCGCCTGACGTGTTTCCAGCCACCTTTGCTTAGCACGAGGACATCTACTGACTTCTCCCTGATGGGAGTGCCAACACCAACCAGTAAGGTAGTTGAGTGACTTTACCGCTGCACCTTCCCCAGACCCATGGGGCCACGCCCTCCGCGCTCCGGCTTTTCACGTCCGAGTCGGTCACCGAAGGCCATCCGGACAAGATCTGCGACCAGATCAGTGACGCCATCCTGGACGCACTGCTCGCCGCGGACCCCGAATCCCGCGTGGCGGTGGAGACCATGGCCACCACCGGCCTGGTGCATGTGGCGGGCGAAGTCACCACCGACGCCTACGTCGAGATCCCGCAGATTGTCCGCGAGACCATCCTGGGCATCGGATACGACTCCTCAGCCAACGGCTTCGACGGTGCCCGCTGCGGTGTGTCCGTGTCCATCGGCCAGCAGTCAAACGACATCGCCGGCGGCGTCTTCAACTCCCTCGAGGCACGCGAAGGCCGCCAGGAGGATGACTACGACCTCCAGGGCGCGGGCGACCAGGGGCTGATGTTCGGCTACGCCAGCGATGAGACGCCGTCGTTCATGCCAACGCCCATCTGGCTGGCCCACCGGCTCTCCGAACGGCTCACCGAAGTCCGCAAGACCGGCCAGCTGCCCTACCTTCGTCCCGACGGCAAGACCCAGGTGACTGTCGGCTACGACAAGGACGTCCCCGTCTCGGTCGAGACCGTCGTGATTTCCAGCCAGCACGCAGAAGGAGCGAGCCTGGACCAGCTGCGCGCCGACCTCGCCGCAGTCGTGATTGAGCCCGTCCTGGCCGGAGCCAACCTGGACATCTCGCGCGCCGCCCACATCCTCAACCCCGCCGGCGAGTTCGTCATCGGCGGACCTGTCGGTGACGCCGGCCTCACCGGCCGCAAGATCATCGTCGACACCTACGGCGGAATGGCCCGTCACGGCGGCGGCGCCTTCTCCGGCAAGGACCCGTCCAAGGTGGACCGCTCAGCCGCCTACGCCATGCGCTGGGTTGCCAAGAATGTGGTGGCCGCCGGCCTGGCCAAGCGCGCCGAGATCCAGATCGCCTATGCCATCGGCCAGGCACGGCCGGTGGGAACCTACGTCGAGACCTTCGGGACCGAGACCGTTGATCCCGCCCGCATCGGCCAGGCCATCGCGGAAATCTTCGACCTCCGGCCCCGCGCCATCATCGACGCCCTGGACCTGAAGCGTCCCATCTACGCCAAGACCGCCGCCCACGGGCACTTCGGCCGCGATGAGCCGGACTTTACGTGGGAGCGCCTGGACCGGGTGGACGAGCTGAAGGCATTCTTCAACGCCTGATCCGATTCTTACAAAGCACGGGGCACCAATGTCAGTGCCCCGTGCTTTGCTGTTCCCGTCCACCCGGCAGCTGAACGGAGGAAACCGCCATGGTCGCTGACAGTTCCGTCCAGCCGTCACTGCTGCAGGGTTTTCCTGCACGGCAACTTCCCGGCGGCGTGGCGTTGGCGGAGCACCTTCCGGTGGCGCGCGTCCTCGTTGAATCGCCGCTGCCGCACCTGGACCGCCCGTTCGACTATGCCGTTCCGGTTGAGCTCGACGCTGCCGCGCAGCCGGGCGTCAGGGTCAAGGTCAAGTTCAACGGCCAGGACCTCAACGGATTCCTCCTGGAACGGCTGGCGGAGTCCGACGCCGGCCACACCCTTGTGCCGCTGGCCAAAGTAGTGTCTCCCGTTCCCGTCCTCACGCCCGCCGTCCGGGACCTCGCCTCCGCCGTCGCTGCCCGGTACGCGGGCACAGTCAGCGATGTCCTGCGCCTTGCGGTGCCGCCCCGCGTGGCCCGGCTGGAAAAGGACTACCCCGCTTCACTGGACAGCGGACCCGACAGCCAAAGGGACGGCACGCAGGACGAACCCCAGGTGGAGGGCGGACCGGGCGCTCCTGTGCCCGCGGTCTCTCCCCACTCCGCCTGGGCCACCTACCGCACCGGCGGCGCCTTCCTCCGGCACCTGGCGGGCGGCGGATCCCCGCGGGCCGTCATCAACCCACTGCAGGGATACGGTCCCGGCGGGTGGCCGCACCTGCTGGCCCAGGCCGCGGCCACCGCTTTCGCCGCCGGCCGCGGCGCCCTGCTGGTGGTGCCGGATTACCGGGACCTGGACCGCCTCCAGGATGCGTTGAAAACCCTGGTACCGGAGGACGCCGTCGCCCGGCTTACCGCCGACGACGGCCCCACGCCCCGGTACCGGAACTTCCTGCGGTTGCTCGCCGGCCGGGCGAAAATTGCCATCGGCACCCGCTCGGCGGCCTTCGCCCCGGTGCAGGACCTGGGGCTGGTTGCCTGCTGGGACGACGGCGACGACCTCCATATCGAGCAACGGGCACCTTATGCGCACGCGCGGGAGGTCCTGCTCCTGCGGGCCGGGCAGGAAGGCACGGCCTGCCTCCTGGCCGGGCACGCCCGCAGCACCGAAGTCCAGCGGCTTGTCGAGGCCGGCTGGGCTGTTCCCGTCGAAGCGGAGCGCGGCGTCCTCCGCCGGACCGTTCCCCGTGTGGTCAACACCGCCGACAGCTTCGAACAGGGGCGGGATCCGCTTGCCACCATCGCCCGGCTGCCGCATGCCGCCTGGCAGGCTGCCAAGGAGGGGCTGGAGCGCGGCCCCGTCCTGGTCCAGGTGGCGCGGGCCGGTTATGCGCCCTCCCTGGTGTGTGAAACGTGCCGTGAACCCGCCCGTTGCGGGCATTGCCAGGGGCCACTCGCGCTGGCGGGGACGTCCGCGCTGCCCCAGTGCCGCTGGTGTTCCACCCCGGCCCCGGACTGGAAGTGCTCCTCCTGCGGGGGGCGGCGGCTTCGAAAAGGTGCCACCGGAGTCCTGCGGACTGCCGAGGAGCTGGGCCGTGCGTTTCCCGGCACAACAGTCATCACCTCATCGGGGGACCAGGTCAAAGCCACCGTGGGAGCGGGCGAAGCCCTGGTGGTGGCGACCGTGGGTGCCGAACCTGTGGCAGCCGGCGGATACGCGGCCGCCCTGCTGCTGGACGGCGACTCCCTGCTGCGCCGCGAAACCCTGCGGGCAGGCGAGGACACCGTGCGGCGCTGGTTCAACGCAGCCTCCCTTGTCCGTCCCGCCACGGACAGCGGGCTGGTGGTGGTCACAGCGACTGATATGGCTGCCACCGGGGCGCTGCTCCGCTGGGATCCGGCCGGCTACGCCCGGCGTGAGCTGCAGCTCCGGACGGAACTCCAGCTTCCCCCGGCAGTGCGGATCGCTTCCGTCACCGGGCCCCGCGCCGCCGTCGAACACTTCACCGGGGCCGTCGAAGCTGACCTGGCCGGCTCAGGGATCACGTTGCGCACGGCGGGCCCGGCGCCGCTGCTGCTCACCGCATCCCCGTCCTCCCGGCGCCCGGCGGAGGACGTCCGGACGCTGCTGTTCTTTCCGTACGCGCAGGCCGCCGCCGTCGTCCGTGTCCTCCGGGTCACCCGCGCAGCCGTGGCCGCCAAGCGCACCATGGACCCGGTCCAGTTACGCCTCGACGGGGTGGACGTCCTCTAGCGCCGGCCTGGCGGAGGAATGCAGGTCCTAGCGGCGCCTCTTTGCCACCACTTCGTGCGCCGCGTCCACCAGTTGGCGCGCCGATTCATCCCAGCTGAACTCCTGGGCCCGCGCGATCGACCGGCGGGACATCTCCTGCCAGTGGGCGTCGTCCCTCAACTGTGAGACCGCAGCAGCAAACTGCTCCGGCGACTCCGGATCCACGTACATGGCGGCATCGGCGCCGACCTCCCGGAAGATCGGAATATCGCTGGCGACCACCGGCGTGCCGACAGCCATGGCCTCCACCAGGGGCAGGCCATATCCCTCCGCCCGGGACAGGCTGACCAGTGCCGTTGCCTTGCGCAGCAGCGCGTCATACTCGGCATCGCTCACGCCGTTGTGGAACACCACGTTGGCGCCGGGAGGGACGATGCGTTCCAGTTCTCCGCGCCGCTCCGGTGTGATCCGGCTGAGCAGGTGCAGGGTGTAGCCAGGCAGCCCGGCCATGCCGGCCACCATGGTTTCCACGTTCTTGTAGGGCATGAACGAACCCATGTAGATGATGGTCTTGTCCGCCCCGCCGGCCGGGTTGCGCGGTTCCTGCGCCGGCTGTGGAGCGTTGGCGATGATACGGACGGGGCGGCGGGTCAACCGGTATTTGGCCATCAACGCCTCGGTGGTCCTGCTGATCGTGGCCACAATATCGGCCCGGTCGAGCAGGAGCCGCTGAGGCCAGAATGCTTTGTGGTAGACGCGCCAGAGCAGCCGGACCGGGGCCGGCAGGAAGCCCGGGGGAGCGGGGTGCTCGTAGTAGATGAGGTCATGCAGGGTCAGGATCAACCCGTACTTCCGCCCCCACGTACCCATGGTCTGCATCGGGCAGACCACCACGTCCGCCCCGATGGCATTGACCTTCCGGGCCACGAACAGTTCCAGCGGCGAGAGCGGGCTGCTGATGAGTGTGTACGGCACGTCCGGCAGCAGGGCGAGCTGGCGGACGTCGGACACCAGCATGGAGACGTCGGCGATCTTCGCGGTGGCCGCGATCAGGCTCGCCCCGTAGCGGCTGATGCCGTCGTGGTGGTCGGTACGGGTGAAACGTGCATCAATGACGATCTTCACGCGGGATGGTCCTTCAGGAAGCTGCGGATGTACTGGGCTGCCGGCTCCGGCGTTTCGTAGTGGATCAGATGACCGACGCCGGGAATCACCTTGAGTTCACCGTCCGGGAGCAGTTCCAGGAGGCGGTGCTGGCTGGGAAGGGTGGCGATCTCATCCTTCTCGCCGGCGATCAGCAGCACGGGAAGGTCCAGCTGCCCGGCAACTTCCGCCACATGGTGGCTGACGGAGGCCGTAAATGACTCCAGCAGGCTGTCCCGGTCAGCAAAGGAACTGAAGTAGGCGTGGTGCTGGCCGTGGATGAAGGCCCTCAGCTCGCGGTCGCTGGTCTTGGCCATGGTCTCGCTCATGACCCGCACGATCAGCGGGTTGCGCAGCAACGCCAGCCCGGGCCGGCGGGGGAGCCGGGCCGCCAGCCGGTAGTAGAGCACGGCGAGGCGCGTCATCACGCCCTTGGGGCCTTCCAGTGCCGGGGCTGCGATGGGGTTGATCAGGATCAAGGGGTTCACCGCCCCGGGATTGCCGGCCACAAAGTGGGCCGCCACGATGGAGCCAAATGAATGTCCCAGCAGAGCGGTGTCCGGTCCCAGGCCCCGCGCGGCCATGAAACCGGCGATGAACTGCCCGTAGCGCTCCACCGAGTGCGGGCCGCTGAGGAAGGCGTCCGAGCCGCCAAACCCGGGCAGGTCCGGCATGATCATGCGCATGTCCGGGAGTTGGTCCGCTACCCGCAGGAGCCCATGGTGGTCGCCGCGGAAGCCGTGGACCACCAGGACGGTGCGTGTTTCCGGCGTCACTTCCGCCGGCTCGTAGGTCCAGAACGCAACGGTGCCGCCGTCGAGCGTCATGGTGGAAGCCGACGTGCGGGCGGAAAGTCCGGCGCTCAGGAAAGCGGGCGCAGGGGAAGACCCGGGTTTCACAGTATCCATTCCCGGGCCTAGTTGACGTTGTCCGGATGCGACCCGGTCCGCTGGCCGCGATCCAGGGCGTTGATGGCGGCCATGTCGCGGTCGGACAGCGTGAAACCGAAGACGTCGAGGTTCTCACGGATCCGGGCCTCGGAGCTGGCTTTGGGGATGGCGATGGTCCCCAGTTGCATGTGCCAGCGAAGGATCACCTGCGCGGGGGTCCGGCGGTGCTCCACCGCGCAGGCCTGGATCACGGGATCGGCAAGTACCTGGCCACGGCCCAGCGGGCTCCATGCTTCGGTGTGGATGCCCAGCTCTGTATGTTTGGCGCGCAGTTCCTCCTGCTGCAGCCAGGGGTGGAGTTCGATCTGGTTAACAGCCGGGACCACTTCGGCGGATTGGAGCAGGCGGTCAAGGTGCGCAGGCTGGAAGTTGCTGACGCCAATGGCGCGGACCCTTCCTTCCCGATAGAGGGTTTCCAGTGCGCGGTAGGTGTCCGGGAACAGCCCGCGGCGTGGGCAGGGCCAATGGATGAGGTACATGTCCACGTAGTCCAGGCCCAGGTTGACCATGGAATCATCAAAGGCGCGCAGCGCCGCGTCGTACCCGTGGTGGTCGTTCCACACCTTCGTGGTGATGAACACGTCTTCCCTGGTGAGGGCTGGAGACAGCTCCCCGGATCCGCCGCTGCCGGTCCCGTCGCCCAGCTGCGAGCTGATGCCGCGGGCCACGCCGGTTTCATTCCCGTACATGGCTGCCGTATCGAAGTGGCGGTACTCGGCGGCGAGCGCGGTGGCCACGAGCCCCTCCGCGTCTCTGGCCGGCACCTTGTAGAGCCCAAAGCCGAGCTGGTCTATCAGCACGCCGTTGTTCAGGCTGAGCCGGGGTGAGGTTCTCATGGCAACGACTCTACCCACTTCAGCTGGTCAGTCCCTCGTAATCGACCAGGCGGCGTGCGGTGGCTTCATCCAGGATCAAGTCGGTGGCCAGCCGGGCCGCCAGGGCTCCGCGCAGGCCGTTGATCTTGGAAACGCCTGAGACCACGCAGATCCTGCGGCGCACCTGGCGCAGCTGGGCCAGCGACGGGCCGGTGGACCTTTCGTTCAGGACGATCCCGTCAGAGGACCCATCGGCACGGAAGAATACCGTGGCAACGTCGCCCACCACGTCCGAGTTGGCCAGCGCATTCAGGTCGTCCTCATCGAGGTACCCGCCGGCGTAGACGTGGCTGGGATAGTCCGCGTGGACGGAACCGACACCGAAGATGGCAATGCTCATCTTGGCCTGCAGCTCCAGGACGCGCTGCACGCTGCGCTCGTTCCACATGGCTGTCTTGGTGGCGGCATGGTCGAAGAAGGCCGGAACCGGGAACTGCTCAACCCTTGCACCGTAGGCGCTGCCGAACCGGCGCATGATGTCACTGGCGTAGGTAATGCCGGTGGTGTGCATGTTCCCGGCTCCGTTCAGCTGGACGATGACGCTGTCGTGCGTGATCTTCCTGGTCAGGTGCCGGCTGACCGCGCTGAGCGTCGATCCCCAGGCCACGCCGATGATGGCATTGGAGTCCACCAGGGGCCCGATGGTCCGTGCGGCCTGCATGGCCACCCGGTCCAGGGTCTCGGCCTCGTTGAGGGTCCCAAGGATGGGGACAACATGGACGTCCAGGTTGTAGCGGCGACGGATCATCCCCTCCAGTTCGGGCCCGGTGTCCAGCGGATTGCGGATCTGGATCTGCACCAGGCCGGACTCCCTGGCGGAGGACAGCAGGCGCGAAACCGTGGACCTGGAGGTGCGCAATTCCCGGGCAATGGCGTCCATGGTGAGGTCCTGCAGATAGTACATTTGTGCAGCTCGGAGGGCGTCTGCGTCCCGTGAAAGTGTCATCTCACTTCCCTTCTGCACGTTTGTGCATACTGCTTGACTCCATTTTCCATTTCTCCAAACAATAGAGCAGAACCGCGGCGCCACACAGCGTGCGTCCGCATCAAACAAAGCCCCAAGGGAGTCGTTTTGGGACCCAAGGATCCAACTGTTAACCCGTCTGCTTCTGCGCCCCGGACCAGTGCCGAACGCGCTACGGTCCACAGTCTGCGGCGCCGGCCGCACGCGAAGGTGCTGGTTGTCGGTGGTGGCATCAACGGAGTAGGCACCTTCCGTGATCTGGCACTCCAGGGCGTCGATGTCGCGCTCGTGGAACGCGGAGATTACTGCCAGGGCGCCAGTGGTGCGTCGTCGCACATGATCCACGGCGGCATCCGGTACCTGGAGAACGGTGAGTTCCGCCTGGTCCGTGAGTCGGTGGTCGAACGGAACCGCCTGCTGAAGATCGCCCCGCACTACGTCAAGCCACTGCAAACCACCATCCCGATCTTCAGCACCTTTTCCGGGATCCTGTCGGCGCCCCTGCGGTTCCTCACCCACAAGCAGCAGGGCAAGCCCAAGGAACGCGGCGCCTTCCTGATCAAGGCCGGCCTCAGCCTCTACGATTCGTTTTCCAGGGACGGCGGGATGGTTCCGCGGCACCAGTTCCGCACCCACAAGGCAGCCCTCCAGGAACTGCCGGACCTGCGGCCGGATGTGAAATACACCGCAACCTACTTCGATGCCTCCGTCCACAACCCCGAGCGCCTCACCCTCGACGTGCTCCAGGACGGCGAAAAGGCCGGCCGCGGAAGCAACGCGACGGGCACCAGCGCACAGGGTGACACCGCCCGCGCCAGCAACTACGTGTCTCTGCAGTCCATGTCGCCGGCCCCCAACCCGGGAACCGGCCGCGGAAGCACCGTCCGCCTCCGGGACGAACTCACCGGCGAGGAATTCGACTTCACCGCCGACATCATCGTCAACACCACCGGCGCATGGGTCGACCTCACCAACCAGGCGATGGGCGCCGGTTCGTCCTTCATGGGCGGGACCAAGGGCTCCCACATCGTTCTGGACCACCCGGGCCTCCTGGCGGCCTGCCGCGGCCGGGAAATCTTCTTTGAGCACACGGATGGCCGGATTGTCCTCATCTATCCCATGGGTGACCGGGTTCTGGTGGGCACCACGGACGTGGACGCGGACATGACGGAGGACGCCGTTTGCACCGACGAAGAGATCCAGTACTTCTTCGACCTGATCGGACACGTCTTCCCCTCGATCGACGTAACACCGGACGACATCGTCTACACGTTCTCCGGCGTACGCCCGCTGCCCAGCCATGACGCCACCCAGCCGGGCTTCGTCTCCCGCGACTACCGGATCGAACGCCGGACTTCCGGCACAAGCGGAGGCGGCGCCGTCGTACTCAGCCTGGTGGGCGGCAAATGGACCACGTTCCGGGCCCTCGCTGAGCACCTGACCAACGACGTCCTCGCCGAACTCGGCGTCCAGCGCAAGGTTTCCACTGCACAGCTCCCCATCGGCGGCGGCGCAGGCTTCCCGGCCGATGAAACCGGCGTCCAGAAATGGATTAAGGCGCACATGGCTGCCGGCCGGGACGCGGACCGCACCGCCGGGCTGCTGACCCGCTACGGGACCCGGGCCGAAGACGTCATCACCTACCTCGACGCCGCACCCGACCAGGCGCTGCGCTCAACCCGCGAACTCAGCGTCCGTGAACTGGAGTTCATGGCGGCCAACGAGCAGGTGGGCCACCTGGTGGACGTCTTTATCAGGCGCACTTCCCTGGCCTTCCGGGGACTCGTCACCGGAGAGCTCCTCAATGAAGTGGCCGAAGTCCTCTCCGTCCCGCTCAAGTGGGACGCAGCGGCGCG
>NZ_JBQEQF010000009.1:113356-156336 GCF_052046035.1 Paenarthrobacter sp. 22069
CCCGGGCCCCAACGGTCCTTCACACACGGAGGGCCAACAACTAAACAAAGAAGGAGTCAAAGATGTCTCTAGGATTAGTCTTCCTCTCCGAAGTCTTTGGCACGGGCATGCTGACCCTGTTGGGTTGCGGCGTCGTTGCCAATGTGGCTTTGCGGGGAACAAAAGGCAATAGCGGCGGTTTCCTGATGGTCACCTGGGGATGGGGTATCGCCGTGTTCTGCGGTGTCTTCGTGGCTGCCAAGTCGGGCGCCCACCTGAACCCCGCAGTTACCCTCGGCCTGCTCCTCAACGGCAAGGCCGAATACGCTCCCGGCGTTGCCGTTGATTTTGCTTCCACCCTCACCTACTTCGGGGGCGAGATGGTGGGCGCCTTCCTCGGCGCAGTGGTCTGCTGGCTGGCATACAAGCAGCACTTCGATGACGAACCCGAGCCCGCCGGCAAGCTTGGAACTTTTTCTACCGGCCCCGCGATCCGCTCCACCCCCTGGAACCTCGTAACCGAGATCATCGGCACCTTCGTTCTGGTTTTCGTCATCCTGACTTTGGGCGGCACCCCCTCGGGACTCGGCCCGCTCGCCGTCGCGCTGCTCGTGGTCGGCATCGGTGTTTCCCTCGGCGGCCCCACCGGTTACGCCATCAACCCGGCCCGTGACCTCGGGCCCCGCATAGCCCACGCAGTACTTCCCATCAAGGGCAAGGGCTCCAGTGACTGGGCCTACTCCTGGATTCCCGTCGCAGGCCCGCTGATCGGCGGCGCCCTCGGCGGACTCGTGGCCCGCATTGTCCCCATCATCGTCACGGCCGCAGCCTGACCCGTACCTTCCACATCACTCCAAGACAAGGACGTCACAATGAACCAGTACGTAATCGCCATCGACCAGGGCACCACCAGCACGCGCGCCATCATCTTCGACCACAGCGGCGCCATTGTCTCCTCAGGCCAAATGGAACACGAGCAGATCTTCCCGCAGGCCGGCTGGGTGGAACACGACGCAGCGGAAATCTGGAACAACACCCGCGAGGTCATCGGTTCGGCGCTCTCCAAGGCGAACCTCACCCGCCACGACATCGCCGCCGTGGGCATCACCAACCAGCGCGAAACCGCGGTGGTGTGGGACAAGACCACGGGCAAGCCGGTCTACAACGCCATTGTGTGGCAGGACACCCGCACCCAGGACATCGTGGATGAGCTGGGCAGGGACGGGGGCGCCGACCGCTTCAAACAGAAGGTTGGCCTGCCGCTGGCCACCTATTTCTCCGGCACCAAGATCAAATGGATCCTGGACAACGTCGACGGCGCCCGCGGGAAGGCTGAGGCCGGGGACCTTGTCTTCGGCAACACCGACGCCTGGGTGCTGTGGAACCTGACCGGCGGCGTGGACGGCGGCGTCCACGTCACCGACGTCACCAACGCCTCGCGCACGCTGTTCATGGACCTCGAAACCCTCCAGTGGGATGAGGAAATCCTCGGCATCTTCGGCGTGCCCCGCAGCATGATGCCCGAGATCAAGTCCTCTTCGGAGGTGTACGGCGAAGTCCATGGTTCCCAGCTGCTTCGCGAGACGCCCGTGGCGGGCATCCTCGGTGACCAGCAGGCAGCAACCTTCGGGCAGGCCGCCTTCGAAACCGGCGAGGCCAAGAACACCTACGGCACCGGCTGCTTCCTGATCTTCAACACCGGTGAGGAAATCGTCCACTCGAAGAACGGACTGCTCACCACCGTCGGCTACAAGCTGGGCGATGCCAAGCCGCACTATGCCCTCGAAGGGTCCATCGCCGTCACCGGATCCCTCATCCAGTGGCTGCGCGACAACCTGGGCATGATCAGCAGCGCCCCCGAGGTGGAAACCCTCGCCGCGTCCGTCAAGGACAACGGCGGCGTCTACATCGTCCCGGCGTTCTCCGGCCTCTTCGCGCCCTACTGGCGCTCCGACGCCCGCGGCGCCATCGTCGGCCTCACCCGGTTCGTCAACAAGAACCACATCGCCCGGGCAGCGCTGGAGGCCACCGCCTTCCAGACCCGCGAGGTACTGGACGCTGTCAACGCGGACTCCGGCGTGCCGCTGAGCGAGCTGAAGGTCGACGGCGGCATGGTCGCCAACGATGCCCTCATGCAGTTCCAGGCGGACATCCTGGGCGTCCCGGTCATCCGTCCCAAGGTCATCGAGACCACGGCACTGGGCGCTGCGTATGCGGCAGGCCTGGCGGTCGGGTTCTGGAAGGACCTCGGCGAGCTCTCGGCCAACTGGTCCGAGGACAAGCGCTGGGAACCCCAGATGGACAAGGCCGAACAGGACCGCCAGATGCGGCTCTGGAAGAAGGCCGTCACCAAGTCCATGGATTGGGTCGACGAGGACGTTCGCTAGATCCAACTTAGGTTGAGGAAGGCGGCCCCTGAGAGGGGCCGGTGACTCCCGCCCGCCCGCTTCGCGGTGCCCACCACACCATGGCGGGGAGCCACCGGCCCCTCTTTGCACGTGCACACTCCCTCAGCCGCTCATTTGCGACTTACGCTGAGGGGGTGTGCATGTGCGCTAAAGTAGAACCATGCGTGCGATCCTTCTGCTTAGTTAGCCGCCGGCTCCGAATATTGGACAGCTGAGCGGCAGCCCCTCCATGGCGAGGGGCTTTTGTGTGTCCGGGGCATGGCGCCGGGCCGGCAGCAGGAGGATCAGGCCGTTATGGCAGCACAGATGCCGTAACAGAACAGAAGAGGGCAGCAGTGGGCGTTCAGCCGGAGACAGAGACCGGAACAGCAACAACAGTATCGGCGGAGCCTGAAGAGGGCACCTACAGTTTCACCGCCATGGAGGCCAAATGGCCCCAGGTGTGGGAAGACCTGAAGGTCTTCACCCCGGTGGACGATGGGTCCCGGGAGCGCCGCTACGTGCTGGACATGTTCCCGTACCCGTCAGGCGACCTGCACATGGGCCACGCCGAGGCGTTCGCCATGGGTGATGTGGTGGCCCGTTACCTGCGCCAGAAGGGCTACGACGTCCTGCACCCGATCGGGTGGGACTCCTTCGGCCTGCCGGCCGAAAACGCGGCCATCAAGCGCAACGCCCACCCCAGCGAGTGGACCTACGCCAACATCGAGACGCAGGCTGCCTCCTTCAAGCGGTACGCCATTTCGGCCGACTGGTCGCGCCGGCTGCACACATCCGATCCGGAGTACTACCGCTGGACCCAGTGGCTGTTCAAGCGCTTCTACGAGCGCGGCCTGGCCTACCGGAAGGACTCCCCGGTGAACTGGTGCCCCAAGGACCAGACGGTGCTGGCCAACGAGCAGGTCGTCAACGGCGCCTGCGAGCGCTGCGGCACCACCGTAACCAAGAAGTCGCTGAACCAGTGGTACTTCAAAATCACCGACTATGCCGACCGGCTGCTGGACGACATGGACGAGCTCCGCGGCCACTGGCCCGAGCGCGTGCTGGCCATGCAGAAGAACTGGATCGGCCGCTCCGAAGGCGCGCACGTCAACTTCGTCATCGAAGCCGACGGCGGCAAGCCGGCCAAGGATGTCACGGTCTTCACCACCCGCCCGGACACCCTGTACGGGGCAACCTTCTTCGTGGTGGCCGCCGACGCGCCGCTCGCCGTCGAACTCGTCACGGATGAACATGCCGCCGCCCTGGACGAATACCGCGAACGGGTCAAGGCGCTGTCCGAGATCGAACGCCAGTCCACCGAGCGCGAAAAGACCGGCGTATTCACCGGCCGCTACGCCATCAACCCGCTGAACGGGGAGAAGCTGCCCGTGTGGGCCGCCGACTACGTCCTTGCTGACTACGGTACGGGCGCCATCATGGCCGTCCCGGCCCACGACCAGCGCGACCTCGACTTTGCCCGCGCATTCGACCTGCCGGTCCGGGCTGTCCTGGACACCGGCGAAGAGGATCCCGCCGTATCAGGCACGGCGACGGCGGGGGAGGGCACCCTGATCAACTCCGGAGAGCTGGACGGCCTGCCCAAGGCCGAGGCCATTCCCGCCGCCATCGCCATCCTGGAGCGCCAGGGCACCGGTGAGAAGTTCGTCAACTTCCGGCTCCGTGACTGGCTGCTGAGCCGCCAGCGGTTCTGGGGTACCCCCATTCCCATCATCCACTGCCCGTCCTGCGGCGAAGTGCCCGTTCCGGACGAGCAGCTGCCGGTGACGCTGCCGTCGGACCTCCGCGGTGAGGACCTGGCTCCGAAGGGCACCTCACCGCTGGCCGCCGCCGAAGCGTGGGTCAATGTTGAATGCCCCTCCTGCCATGGCCCGGCCAAGCGCGACACCGACACCATGGACACCTTCGTGGACTCGTCCTGGTACTTCCTGCGCTTCGTGTCGCCCCACTTCACCGAGGGGCCCTTCGATCCGCAGAAGATCAACGACTGGATGCCCGTTGGCCAGTACGTCGGCGGCGTGGAGCACGCCATCCTCCACCTGCTGTACGCCCGCTTCTTCACCAAGGTCATCCACGACCTCGGCATGATCGACGCCGACGAACCCTTCAGTGCCCTCCTCAACCAGGGGCAGGTGCTCAACGGCGGCAAGGCCATGAGCAAGTCGCTGGGCAACGGCGTGGACCTCGGCGAACAGCTCGACAAGTACGGCGTGGACGCTGTCCGGCTGACCATGGTGTTCGCCTCCCCGCCGGAGGACGACGTGGACTGGGCTGACGTGTCGCCGTCGGGTTCGGCCAAGTTCCTGGCCCGCGCCTGGCGCCTCGCCCAGGACGTCACCAGCGAGCCCGGCGTGCACGCGGCAGCCGGTGACCGTGCCCTGCGTTCGGTGACGCACCGCACCATTGCCGATGCCGCAGAGCTCCTGGACGCCAACAAGTTCAACGTGGTGGTCGCCAAGCTGATGGAACTGGTCAACGCCACGCGCAAAGCCATCGATTCCGGGGCCGGCGCCGCCGACCCGGCCGTGCGCGAGGCCGCCGAAGCTGTGGCAGTGATCCTCAGCCTGTTCGCGCCGTACACGGCGGAGGACATGTGGAATCTGCTGGGCCACCCGGCATCCGTCGCCAACGCAGGCTGGCCTGCCCACGATCCGGCCCTCCTGGTCCAGGACACGGTCACCGCCGTCGTCCAGGTGCAGGGCAAGGTCCGTGACCGGCTGGAGGTGTCCCCGGACGTTTCCGAGGATCAGCTGCGCGGGCTCGCGCTGGCGTCGGAAAATGTCCAGCGCGCCCTGGACGGCCGGGGCATCCGGACTGTCATCGTCCGTGCGCCTAAGCTGGTCAACATCGTTCCGGCGTAATTGCTGCACCCGCAGTATCCACCGGCCGCCGGACATTTTCCGGCGGCCGGTGCTGCCTGAGCCGGACACCGTATCCAGGAGGCCCCTTGCCTGAGAGTAACGCCGCCGCCTGGCCGTGGGTCCGTGCGCGGTTGTCGGGGCTCCGTCCCGCGACCCGGCCGGGGACCCGGCGGACGGGGGCTCCGNCACCGCCGTCGTGACCGACTCCGCAGCAGCCCTGCCGGCGGAGTATCTCCGCGGACTTCCCCGGGACGGTCTCCTGACCGTAACGCCCATGCCCGTCATGGTGGGGCCGGAAATCTATGGCGAGGGCGAAGATGACATCCTGGCGACCATCGCCGTGGCCCTGGCCGCCGGGACGCCGGTCAAGACGTCCAGGCCTTCACCCGGGCAGTTTGAGCAGGCCTACCGTGCTGCTGAGCTGCGTGGATTCGAGGGGATTGTTTCGGTTCACATATCCGGTGAGCTTTCCGGTACGGCCGACGCTGCGAGACTGGCGGCGGCCAAGGTGGGAATTCCGGTTGACGTCGTGGACACCCGGACCGTCGGCATGGCCCAGGGCCTGGCAGTGCAGGCAGCAGTGGAGGCATCGGCGGCCGGCGCCGGCCGGGTTGCCGTGGCGGCAGCAGCAGCCGAACAGGCCGCACGCACCAAGGTCTTCTTCTACGTGCCCAGCCTCGAGCAGTTGCGGCGGGGCGGAAGGATCGGCGCCGCCGCGTCGCTGCTGGGCACCATGCTGGCCATAAAACCCATCCTGGCGGTCGACGGCGGCAGGATCGTTCCGCTGGAAAAGGTACGTTCGGCGGCCAGGGCCGTCGCGCGCCTTGAGGAAATCGTGGTGGCCCACGCGGCGCCGCTGCCGGACGAGGCCGTGACCCTCGCTGTCCACCACTTCGGGAATCCGGAGGAAGCGGAGAGCCTGGCGGCGCGGCTGGAAGCGGCCCTGCCGGAATGCCCGCCGGCCCAGATCAGTTCCCTGCCTGCCGTCCTGGCAGCGCACGCCGGGCTCGGCGTCCTCGCGGTCATTGTGGGCAGGAGCCCCGACCTCCCCGGCGGTACACACGCATAAGCCAGGAGGGCATCGGTGGACAGAGGCTCCTCCGATGCGTATCCGGCGTCGCACCAGGTCTGTACGCTGGGGACCGGCCGGTGGGAGGCTGGTGCCATGCGGAAACTGATTTACAGCATGAACCTGTCTGTGGACGGGTACATCGCCGCGGCGGATGACGACATTGGCTGGAGCGCGCCCAGCGAAGAACTGTTTCAGTGGTGGCTGGAGCAGGAGCAGGCGAACAACCTGTCGCTGTACGGGCGCAAGCTGTGGGAGACGATGAGCTCCTACTGGCCCACCGGTGACCAGCAGCTTGACGCCACCGCGGCACAGATCGAGTTTGCACGAAACTGGCGGGACACACCGAAGGTGGTGTTCTCATCGACGATCGACAGGGTCGATTGGAACACGCGGCTGGTCACTGGCGACGCGATCGCGGAGATCAGCAGGCTCAAGACCGGGGAAGGTGGCCCGATGAGCATCGGCGGCGCAACGCTCGCCCGGGCAGCCATGCGGGCAGGCCTGATCGATGAATATGCGCTGGTCACCCATCCGGTCCTGACAGGCGGAGGCACGCCGTTCTTCACCGGCTTGGACACCTGGGTGAACCTGGACCTGGTGGAGACGCGGATGTTCCCCGCCGGTGTGGTTCTCACCAGATACCGGACGAGGCGCTGAGGCGTCCTACTGCGGTAAGAGCCGGCGATGACGGCTCCTTGCTGCTGCGGACCAAGAGCAGTTGGTTCATGGCCAACTCGCAAGCCACCCGAGCTGGGCCGATCCAGCATTATTGGAGGGAAGGCCAGGAGCTCCTTGACCGGGGGAGTGGCGGCAACGGAACAGCCCTATCCTGCAATGAGCTCCTGGACCGGTCCTTCATGCAGCGCAACGTAGACATCGTCCCGGATCCGGTTGGCCTGCTGATCGGTCATCGTTTTGGTGAGGGGCCGGAGCACGAGCCGTATCAGCGCGTTGGCCTGTCCTTCGCGTATCTGGAGCCGTTCGCGCGCTGACACCGGAAGGTCCGCCCGGGGAGTGAGTGCCAGCAGTTCGACGCTTTCAGGTCGTCTGCCTGCCCGTTCAGCGCTCTCCGGACCCGGTCGCCCAGCAATTCCGCTTCCAGATCCTCCGGAACGACAACTGATATGTCCCGTCGGATGGGCGGCATCTGGGAAACCGGTCGCCAGGGTTCCAGGTTCATCATCTGCCGCTCGATGCGTTCGTCCATGGAACGGAGCAGCCGGATGTCGGGGATGCCTTTGCGCAGCATCAGGGCGCGGTCCAGTCCCATGCCTAGAGCCAGCACGGACCAGGCAGACGGATCGAGTCCGGCCTGCGAGAATAGGTGCGGCGTCATGAGCCCGTATTCGGCG
This sequence comes from Paenarthrobacter sp. 22069, assembly GCF_052046035.1. NCBI lineage: Bacteria > Bacillati > Actinomycetota > Actinomycetes > Micrococcales > Micrococcaceae > Paenarthrobacter > Paenarthrobacter sp. 22069. The sequence goes on from NZ_JBQEQF010000009.1 coordinate 121,029, forward strand.
AGCTCAAGCCATTCCCCGTCCAAGAGGACGTCAATCTGTAAACCCTCCACCGTGTATGGGTGCACTGCCGGGACTGCACGCCACTGGGCACCGGGAAGTACTGCTTCGACAAGGGACGCGATCATCTTTTGGAGGTCGCCGGCGTTGAGCGTTGTCCGTGAACTGACGCGCCACAGATCGACTTGATGCGGTGTTCCCACATGGGTGCGGTCAATCACATCGCGCCGGTATACCAGTCCGGGAATGGCCCAGAGCTCGTCCAGGGATGTGCCATGCTCCAGCGCCCGCAGCACTGACGGGATGGCGGCCGAGGTGTGGCTGCGCAGCATCACCGTCGGACTGACGTATCGGGTGTATCTTTGGTCCCTGCTCACGTGGGATGCGTTGAAGCCCAGGTGGTCGTAGTTGTCGGCGATGCTGACCAGGGGGCTGTGGCGGATAATCCGGTGCGGCACATCCCATCGGCTGGAGAGTGCGTGAATGACGCTTTGCAGGAGCGGCTGCATGGCATGGGGTCCCTGGTTCGGATCGGAGAGATCCCGGACGGTCAGGGCGTCATTGAGTTCGGCGGTGCTGAGGTAGTTGGGCATGGTGGTCCTTCTTGGAAATGAGAGTGGTGGTCTTTCACCCCCGACTCAGTTCCTGCGCCAGGACCTAGGCGCGCGCCAATAAGCCCTCGCGACCGGAAACCGGTCGGGGGCTAGTAAATCGACGCCAACAATGCATGGGGAGACTATACACCCAGCCGGATGTCGAACGACGAGGTTCGTCGGGCTGGTCGATAACCGCGCGGCAACCGGGACCCGTCAGCTGAAAGTCACCTGCACTGGCTCGAACTCAAACGGACCGCCGCATGCAGGGCCGTAAGGACTTTCTCCTGTCGACCTGGTCTTTATCGGTAGCTCTTCCGCTACCCCGCTGCCGGACGAAGCTGCTGCCCTCACATGGATTGAGGTGACGCTGGCGCGTGCAGTTAGATACGGGGCGGATTGCGGGACGAGCCATCTTCCCTCGCCGTTTCTGATAACCGCCACAGGCGTACACCCCTTGCCGATGCACGCCTCGACCGTCTGGGGTGGTGAGGAGAAAACAAGCTCGACGTCCCCGCTGTACGCGTATCCAATGGCCGGACACGCACTTGGCCAAGAGGCCCGCAGACTAATTCCAACAACTGCCGCAACTAATAGGACAGCAGCAAGAATGATCAATCCCCGACGCCTCATAAGGTGAGCGTAACCGCTGGGTCAACAGGCAGGGAGAAGGGGCGACGCCATGCACGTGCTGGTTGCTGCTGTCCGTCCGCCGGAAAAGACGAAGTGGCAGACGCCTTGACGACTTCCTACACCTGCATCACTGCCTCGAAACACTCGGGCCCCGGGCGAACTACCGTTGACAAACCGGGGCGTCGAATAAGCGGTTCTCGGCAGCCAGCTTTCCACATAGGGGCTTTGGCGTCTGCTGGATAACGGGCACGGTTCCTAGGGTGTAGTTATGTCACGCCGGGACGCTGCAACAACGGGTCAGCAGGCGCGCCACGTGAGGGCAAGGCTCCAGGCTGCACTAGGTGAGGCAGGGCCGGGTGATCCGAAGAACGGTCTTGGCCTGGACGGGTTTGAGTACAGGGGGTTTGTGGAAGCAAGCGAGCCTCCAGATGGTGCGGAAGCGACTTCCGGTATCGGGCCTGCCCTGCGCTGGCGCGTGGGGTTACGGGTTGCCCTGCTGCTCGCTACCGTGGCTGCAGCCGCCTGCGCCTGGTTCTGGTGGCAGTCAGCCTCTGCGGCGCCGGACGTCCTGCCCCTTTCGGGCGTAAGTTCCGGGACAACTGACGGTAAACAGGGCCGGTACAACCTTCCGGACGGAGCCGAAGAACATCCGGCACCTGCAGGCCTACGTCCCGCGGAGTCCGGCCCTCCGGGCACGGTGGTGGTCCATGTGGCCGGAGCCGTGGCCAAACCCGGAGTAGTCCGGCTTCAGCAGGGAAGCCGCGTCGAGGACGCGATTGCTGCTGCGGGCGGTGCAACGACAGAGGCAGACGCCAACCGCCTGAACCTCGCACTGGTTGTGGAGGACGGACAAAAGATCCAAGTGCCGCTGCAGGGAGAACCTCTTGCCGCGCCGAACGCTTCTGAAGCTGCGGCCAGTGGCGGGGACGGTACCGGGTCCCAGGGAGCGGCTGCCGGTACGCCGGGCGGGAAGGTGAACCTGAACACCGCCGATGTTGCCATGCTGGACACACTTCCAAAGGTCGGGCCGGTACTTGCCCAGCGGATTATCGACTGGCGCAAGGAACACGGTCCTTTCAAGAGCGTCGAAGAGCTGGATGCAGTGGATGGGGTTGGGCCGAAAATGCTCGAGGCCCTGTTGCCGCTGGTGACGGTGTAGGGCGCATCAACGTGGCCACAGTCTTCAGGGGACGCCGGACGGCGGACAGGGGAGGGGAGCAGCCGATCATGGCCGCAAAGGGCACGCGTCCCAGCGCCTGGAACCGGTTCGTTGAATCCGCAGTGCAGGGCGGCGGCACGGGGCAGCAGTCTGACCCGCGTCCTGCTGCGGACACGCGGATCCTGCCAGCAACCAGCGCCCCTGCAGTGAGCGTGCCCCCTTCGCCAACACCTTTCGGACCGCGAATGCCGGCGGTGCCGTCGGGCCGGCGCCGCGTACCGCGGGAAGTGGAAGTCCTGCGGGGCTCCTTCGCGCGCTCCATGGGCGGGGTCCGCAACCGGATTGCGGACAGCTGCAAGGCCAAGGCAGACGCCCAGTGCAGTGCCCAAGGCCCACGGCGCCGCGTTGACCTTCGGCTCGCCCTCCCTGCGGCCCTGGTGTGGGGCGCCTCGGTAGCCGGGCTCTGGCTGCCACCCCGGGAGCTTGCGGTCCTCTGCTGCGTGCTGGCAGGGCTCGGCGGCCTGTGTCTGGTGTGGGCGGCTAACTGTGTCCCGAGGCGAAAGCCCAATCCCGTCAAGCGTCGCTCCAGCGCGCCCCGCGCGTCGGGGAGGCGGACCATGACCGCCGCACTGGGCGTTTCCCTGGTATTGGCAGCAGCCACCGCAGCGCACTCCGCGACGGCATCAAGCCAACGCTTTGACGGCCCCCTTGCGGAGGCCGCCGCCGGTGGAAGGACAGTCGTCGCCATCGTCGAGGTGGCCGGTAGTCCGAGGGCGGTCGGCGGGGCCGGAGCAACGGCGGAACGCTGGTCCGTGCCGGTGTGGACCCGTGAAGTGTCCACCGGGGGTGTCCTGCTCCGGACCCGGGCCCGGCTGAAGGTCATGGGCGGCCAGGGCTGGGGTGCCGTGCTGCCGGGACAGACGCTGCGTGCCACTGGTAAATTGCGGACTCCGGACCCTGGAGAACCGGAGGCAGCGAATCTGGCCGCCTCCACGGCTCCCGGCATGGCCACGGGCGGCTCTCCACTGGAGGAAGCGGCACGGGAACTTCGCGCCCGGTTCGTAGCAGCTGCAGCATTCCTGCCATCAGACGCCCGCGGGCTCCTGCCCGGAATGGTCACCGGCGACACGGGCACTCTTGACGAGGGACTGGTCAATGCCATGAAGGCCGTGGGCATGACCCACCTGACAGCGGTCAGCGGGGCAAACTGCAGCCTGGTTCTGGGCGCGTTACTGCTTCTCTGCCGCCGGTTCCGGTTGCCACGGCTGCCTGCTGCGGCCGCGGCCCTCGCCGGCCTGGCCCTGTTCGTGGTCCTGGTGGGACCTGATGCCAGTGTCCTGCGGGCTGCACTCATGGGCGCCATCGGCGTTGCTTCGCTGGCCGGCGGACGGACGGGACGTGGCCTGAGTTTCCTGTGCCTGGCCGTCATCGGTCTGCTGCTAATCGAGCCGTCCCTGGGCACAAGCTTCGGCTTCCTGCTGTCCGTCCTGGCCACGTTGGGCATCATCCTCCTGGGGCGGCCGATCATCGTCTGGATCCCTGAGGCAGTGCCGCGATGGCTCGCTGCCGCGGTCGCCGTCCCCCTGTCCGCACAGTTGCTGTGCGGGCCCGCCATCGTCCTCCTGCAACCCCAGTTCGCAACATACTCGCTGCTGGCCAATGTGGCCGTATCGCCTTTTGTCGCCCCGGTGACCCTTCTTGGAACCGCTGCCGTGCCTTTGGTGGTCATGCTGCCATGGGCGGCCACCGTATTGATGGTGGTGGCCGGAACCTGTGCCGCCTGCATCGCCGCTACGGCCAGGTTCGCCGCCATGCTGCCGGGCTCCGCCCTTCCGTGGCCCGAAGGAGTCCCAGGTCTGCTGTCCATGGTCTTGCTATCGGCCTTAAGCTTGGCCGCTCTCTGGGCGGTGGCCCATCCGCTGCAGGTGGTCCGCAAAGTCCGGAACATACACGCCCGTACAGTGGCCCTGATCGAGGTGCTGGAAGTGGTGATGCGCCGTATACGCGATCACCGCAGCTTGGACCCGGGCTCCGGACATGGCAGGCTGGGATACTGCAATAAAACCTCCGAAAGGAACCGTCGATGGCCGCTGCGCAAAAGCGAGCAACCCGCTCCCCGGCATCGAATACCGCCTCCTGGCGGGACGCAGCGCCGGCATCGATCGTCCTGGTGAGCGGGCCGGAAGAGTATCTCGGCATCAGGGCCATGGACCGGATCCGGTCGCAAGTCAGGGCAGCCGAACCGGACGTTGAGCTGAGCCGCATCAACGCCGCGGCATATGAACCAGGCACACTGACAATGCAGGTGAGCCCGTCTTTGTTCGGCGAGAGCAAACTCATCGAAGTGGAAGCCGTGGAAGGAATGAACGACGCCTTCCTCGCAGACGCGCTCGCCTACCTGCAGCACCCCGAACAGGACGCCGTCGTCGTGTTGCGGCATGCCGGCGGAACCCGTGGGAAAAAACTGCTCGACGCCGTCAAGAAGGCAGGTTGGCCGGTGGTCGACTGCCAGCCCCTGAAGAAGGAAGCGGACAAGATCTCGTTCGTCGCGGCGGAGTTCAAGGCAGCCGGACGCCGGATCAACCAGGACGCCGTCCAGGCGTTGGTCAATGCCGTGGGAGCAGACCTGTCGGAACTCGCCGCCGCATGCTCCCAGCTGATTGCCGACGCCGGAAGCACTGTCACGACCGAGACGGTGGACAAGTACTACGGCGGACGGATTGAGGCCACGGCATTCAAAGTGGCCGACGCCGCCATGGCAGGGAACGCCCCGCTGGCGCTCTCGACGCTCCGCCATGCACTGGCCACCGGAGCCGACCCGGTACCGCTGGTGGCAGCCCTCGCTGCGAAGCTGAGGACGGTGGCGCGGGTGGCAGGTGCGTCCGGGTCATCCGCGCAGATCGCGGCGGAGCTCGGCATGCAGCCCTGGCTTGTGGAGCAGGCCCAGCGGGACGTCCGGCGCTGGACCCCGGAGGGCCTGGTGCGGTCCATCCAGGTCACGGCGGAGGCCGACGCCCAGGTCAAGGGCCTCTCCCGGGATCCCGTTTATGCCGTCGAGCATGCCGTAACCGTGATCGCCATGTCAGTCCAGGGCAGGTAGGCGCACAAAACAGCACGAAGTCCCGGGCTGACGGGGTTTAGTGCGCTCCACCGCCTGGGCCCCGTGACTTCCGACGGCGGTGCTGCCGCCAGCCGCCGGGACCCGGTTTCCGGCGGCCGAGGAATAGAGGTTAAAAGCGTGTGGCCGGCACCTTGCGGTACCGGCCACACCATCAGTTCGTGGGAACTGGAAACCTTAGAGTGCGTTGACCTTCTTGGAGATCGCCGACTTGCGGTTCGCTGCGTTGTTCTTGTGCAGAACACCCTTGCTGACAGCCTTGTCCAGCTTACGGCTGGCAGTAACGAGCGCAGTAGTAGCAGCTTCCTTGTCAGCGGACTCAACGGCGGTGTTGACGGCGCGGATGGCCGTCTTCAGCTCAGACTTGACTGCGTTGTTGCGCAGGCGTGCCTTCTCGTTGGTCAGGATGCGCTTCTTCTGGGACTTGATATTCGCCACGTGTGAACTCTCTTTGTAATGCGGAAATGGTCTAGAGGGCTTTCAGGCTGGCCTTGACTGAGCGGCGTGGGGATACCTATGGCGGCCAACCATCAGTGACCGTCGACCTGCACGGACACACAGCAATAAAGAATAGCAGGTCAGCGGCGGCGCTGGCCATTTGGGACCGTCAGGTCCAGCCGTGTCGCCTGCGCAGTCCGGACGCCACTTTCCCGAAGCGGGCCTTGTCCAGCACCGCGCCCTCGCGCCGGATGCTGTCCGGCCGGATCTGCAGAACACGGTCCAGCCGCACCTCGCTGGCCCGGCCCTGTTTGTCCCAGGCTCCGGAGCCGAGGTCCACGTAATCCCCTGAGCTGCTGCCGGCGGGCACTCTGTCCCTGCTGGTCATCATCAGTCCCAGGAGGAAGGGGCCGTTGTGCCCCACCAGCAGCACGGGACGGTCTTTGCCCTGGCTGTGGTCCTCCTCGAAGGGAACCCAAGCCCACACCACTTCGCCGGGATCCGGATCGCCATCAGGCTGCGGCGCGTACCGGACAACTGCCCGCCCGCGGTAGTCACCGGGATATTTGGCCCCTGAGGGAATCCCGGCGGAAGGCTCCGAGCGGGTGCCGGCGGGGCTGTGCCTTCTGCCGGTTCCCGGAGGGCGCGCAGGGCGGCGGGTCTGCAGCAGGCGGAGGCCGCGTCGGACGGCTTGCCCCAGGGAACGGAAGTCGATGGCCATCCGGAAAGCCTATAGGTGGAGGCGTGCCGCGGAAATGCCCTGCGGAGCCCGGCCCGGATGCGGTGGTGCGGTCCCGGACGTGGGACACTGGACGTTGAAGATGTGCGGCTGGACCGCAGGCGCCTTTCGTGTGCCTGGCGGATGGCTGCAGAAAAGCCAACAGTAAGGACCCTGCGTGTCTCCCATGGCCCGCACCGCACCGGTGCCCGCCGCGACAGATCCGGCAATTATTCGGAACTTTTGCATCATCGCGCATATCGATCACGGCAAGTCCACCCTGGCTGACCGGATGTTGCAGTCCACGGGGGTGGTCCAGGCGCGCGACATGAAGGCCCAGTACCTGGACCGGATGGACATTGAGCGCGAACGCGGCATCACCATCAAGTCCCAGGCGGTCCGCATGCCCTGGGAAGTGGACGGCGTCAGCTATGCGCTGAACATGATCGATACGCCGGGACACGTGGACTTCACGTATGAGGTGTCCAGGTCCCTGGCCGCATGCGAAGGCGCAATCCTGCTGGTGGACGCGGCCCAGGGCATTGAGGCCCAGACGCTCGCAAACCTGTACCTGGCCATGGAGAACAACCTGGCCATCATCCCGGTGCTGAACAAGATCGACCTGCCGGCGGCGCAGCCCGAAAAGTATGCAGCCGAGCTGGCCAGCCTGATCGGCGGCGACCCTGAGGACGTCCTGCGCGTATCCGGCAAGACCGGCATAGGCGTGGAGGCACTCCTGGACAAGATCGTCCGTGACCTGCCCGCGCCGAAGGGCGACCCTGATGCGCCGGCCCGTGCCATGATCTTCGACTCGGTCTACGACACCTACCGCGGCGTCGTGACCTATGTGCGCGTGGTGGACGGCATGCTCCACCCGCGCGAACGCATCCAGATGATGTCCACCAGGGCCTCGCACGAACTCCTGGAAATCGGCGTCAGTTCCCCGGAACCCACACCCTCCAAGGGCCTTGGCGTGGGCGAAGTGGGCTACCTGATCACCGGTGTGAAGGACGTCCGCCAGTCCAAGGTAGGCGACACCGTCACCAACCTCGCCAAACCGGCCGCCGCGTCGCTCCCGGGATACGCCGATGCCAAGCCCATGGTGTTCTCCGGCCTGTACCCGCTGGACGGCGCCGACTACCCGGTACTCCGCGACGCCCTCGAAAAGCTCATGCTCAACGACGCCGCGCTGGTATACGAACCGGAGACCTCGGCTGCCCTGGGCTTCGGCTTCCGCGTGGGCTTCCTGGGGCTGCTGCACCTTGAGATCACCCGCGAGCGCCTGGAACGCGAATACAACCTCGACCTCATCTCCACGGCACCCAACGTGGAATACGAGGTGACCCTGGAGGACAAGAAGGTGGTCCGGGTGACCAACCCCAGCGAGTACCCCACCGGCAAGATCGCCGAGGTTCGCGAACCTATGGTCTCCGCCACCATCCTGGCCCCCAACGAGTTCGTCGGCGCCATCATGGAGCTGTGCCAGTCACGCCGAGGCGTGATGGGCGGCATGGACTACCTCTCCGAGGACCGGGTGGAAATCCGCTACCGCCTGCCGCTGGCGGAAATCGTCTTCGACTTCTTCGACATCCTGAAGTCAAAAACCCGTGGCTACGGCTCCCTGGACTGGAAGGCCGACGGCGAGCAGGTTGCCGACCTGGTGAAGGTCGACATCATGCTCCAGGGCGAACAAGTGGACGCCTTCAGTGCCATCACCCACCGGGACAAGGCCTACGCCTACGGCGTGATGATGACCGGAAAGCTCCGCGAACTCATTCCGCGGCAGCAGTTCGAGGTACCCATCCAGGCTGCCATCGGCTCCAGGATCATCGCCCGCGAAAGCATCCGGGCCATCCGCAAAGACGTGCTGGCCAAGTGCTACGGCGGTGACATCTCACGAAAGCGCAAGCTGCTGGAGAAGCAAAAAGAAGGCAAGAAGCGCATGAAGATGGTGGGAACGGTGGAGGTTCCGCAGGAAGCGTTCATCGCCGCCCTCACCACCGACGAATCAAAGGACAAGGCCAAGAAGAAGTGACCACCGCCCAGCGGGGGACCCGCTGATGCCCAGCGTGCTTCCCCTCGGTGACCCGGCGCCGTCGGACGGTCTGCTGCCTGCACAGGCGGCGGACGGTGCGACGGCCCGGGCCTTTGGCCTGTACGTCCACATCCCGTTCTGCGCCGTGCGCTGCGGGTACTGCGACTTCAACACCTACACCGCCACCGAACTGGGCGGCGGCGCGTCACAGGATGCCTACGCCCAAACCGCCGTGTCGGAAGTGTCCCTGGCCGGCACCGTGATGGCACGGTCAGGGCTGCCGGGGCGGAAGCTCAGCACGGTCTTTTTTGGGGGCGGCACGCCCACGCTGCTGCCGGCTGATGACCTCGCCCTGATCCTTCGCGCTGCCATCGACCAGTGGGGCATCGAGGACGGCGCCGAGGTCACCACCGAAGCCAACCCTGACTCGGTCACCCCCGAATCCCTCGCCGTGCTCAAGGAGGCGGGCTTCACCAGGGTCTCCTTCGGCATGCAGTCCGCCGTGCCGCGCGTGCTCAAGGTCCTGGACCGCACCCACACGCCCAGCAGGGTTCCGCAGGTGGTTGAGTGGGCGCGGGAGGCCGGACTGGATGTCAGCCTGGACCTGATTTATGGTACGCCGGGGGAGTCGCTGGCCGACTGGCGCCACTCCCTGGAAACCGCGCTGTCGTACCAGCCGGACCACATCAGCGCCTACGCGCTGATTGTTGAGGACGGCACCAAGCTGGCTGCGCAGATGCGCCGCGGCGAGGTCCCGGGAATTGACGACGACGACCACGCGGACAAATATGAACTCGCCGACCAGCTGATCACCGAATCCGGACTCGGCTGGTATGAGGTCAGCAACTGGGCGCGAAGCCCGGAACACGCGTGCCGCCACAATCTGGCGTACTGGCGCGGTGACGACTGGTGGGGCATCGGCCCCGGCGCCCATTCGCACGTGGGCGGAGTGCGCTGGTGGAACGTGAAGCACCCGTCCGCCTATGCGAACCGTCTGGCCCAGGGGCATTCGCCGGCAGCCGGCAGGGAGACGCTGGATGCCGGGACCCGGACCATGGAACGGGTGATGCTTGAAGCGCGGCTGCAGTCGGGGCTGGACCTGTCGACGCTTACTGCCGCGGGCAGGCACCAGATGGCCGGCCTGATCGCCGACGGCCTGGTGGAACCCGCCGCTGCGTTCCAGGGCCGTCTGGTCCTCACGCTCAAGGGCAGGCTCCTTGCGGACGCGGTGGTCCGCCGTATCCTGCCGGACTGACGCGCAGGTTCCTTCCGACAGGTTCCTTCCGAACCCGCACGGGACCCCGGAACGCCGGTTACTTGATCCAGCGAAGGTTGAACTGGTACCGGTGCGGCTGGCCGCGGTTGACGTGGATTCCTGCTGCCACGGAGAAGCAGGTTAGCGCCACCCAGATCAGGGTGGCGATGACCGCGAAGATGTTTCCCACATAGGGGATGAACACCAGGATGTTGGCCAGCACGGCGGCGATGGTGGGTGGCAGGCTGAAGTTCAGTGCTTCCTTCGATTCCTGGGCGGTGAACGGTCCGCGGTCCCGGAAAATCAGGTAGATCAGCAGCGACGGGACGCATCCCAGGATTCCGCCGAAGTGTGCCAGCGTGGCCCACTGTCGGTCTTCGCTGGCCGTGAGCGGCAGCGCGTTGGCGGGGACGCCATGGTACTCGGAACGGCCCTGGCCGTCCCTGTGATCACGTGCGTTGTCTGCCACAGTCTGTTCCTTCGGAGGTGCAAGTGGTGCTGGTTTCATTTTCTGGCGCGGTGGGGGTGTGCCGTGTATATCCAAGGCACCCGCAATACCAAGAATACTGGCTGTTGGGCAGGGGCCCGGCCGTCAGGGCACGGTGAGGAAGTCGATGACTTCCTCCACCCGTCCCAGGAGGGACGCTTCGAGGTCGGCGTAGGTGCGGACGGCCCCCAGCAGTTTCTGCCATCCGAGTCCGATATCTTCCTTGGTGGCGTGCGGCCAGCCGAACGCTTTCAGGATCCCGGTTTTCCAGTCCTGCCCGCGGGGAACGGCGGGCCACTTGTCGATGCCCAGGACAGCGGGCCGGATGGCCTGCCAGACGTCAACGTAGGGGTGGCCGACAATCAGGACGTTGCCCGCGGCCCCCGGGGAAGCCATGACGGCCTCCGCGATGCGGGATTCCTTGGATTCGGGAACCAGATGGTCCACCAGTACACCCAGCCGCCGGCCGGGGCCGGGGTTGAACGCGGCGACGGCCCCCGCCAGGTCGTCGATACCGTGCAGGGGCTCGACGACGATGCCCTCCACGCGCAGGTCGTCTCCCCAGACCTTTTCCACCAGTTCGGCGTCGTGCTTGCCTTCCACCCAGATCCGGCTGGCCTTCGCTACCTGGGCGCGCTGGCCTTCCACGCGCACCGAGCCCGATGCGGTCCGCCCCGCGACTGCTCCGGTGCCTGCAGCCTTTGGTGCCGGGGGCATCAGCCGGATGGGCTGGCCCTCGAGCAGGAAACCGAACCCCAGGCGGAAAGTGCGGGACTTGCCTCGCCGGTCCTCCAGCGCCACGACGTGCATCCCGCCGGATTTCTCCACCCGCGTCACGGCCCCCACCCAGCCGGACTGGACTTCCTCAAGCACCATGCCGCGCTGGACTGGAACTTCGGGAAGTTCCGTCCGGGCAGGAGCGGAGATTCCCCGGGGCCCCCAGTTCTGGTAATCCATGAAGTCGATCCGCCTAGCGCTAGGTCCTTGACCCCGGAATTTCGCCCGGAGCGGTACCAATGCTAACAACGGGGCAAGGCATAATAGACTGTTAGCACTTAGGCATGTCGAGTGCTAACCCCTGGGCTGCCCCGGGCGGGGCGGGCGACCCGGACCATGGATGGAGGTGGAGAGTGAGCGAGCCACGCAAACTGGAAGTACTGCGGGCCATCGTTGAGGACTACGTCCACTCCCGTGAACCCGTGGGGTCGAAAGCCCTCGTGGAGCGGCATCACCTTGGCGTTTCGAGCGCCACCATCCGCAACGACATGGCCGCGCTGGAGGATGAGGGGCTCATCACGGCCCCGCACACCAGTGCCGGCCGGATTCCCACCGACAAGGGCTACCGGCTTTTCGTTGACCAGATTTCGGCCGTCAAACCCCTGTCCGCCGCCGAACGCCGGGCCATCCAGGCGCTCCTGGAAGGCGCAGATGACCTCGACGACGTCCTGGAACGCACCGTCCGGCTGCTGTCGCAACTGACCAACCAGGTGGCCGTGGTCCAGTACCCGCACCTGAGCCGGGCGCTTGTCCGCCACATCGAATTCGTCCTGCTGGCCCCGCGCAAGGTCCTGGTGGTCCTGATCGCCAACAGCGGCAAAGTCGAGCAGCGCGTCATCGACGTCGGACAGGACCTTGGCGATGACATGGTGGCCGAGCTCCGCACCCGGTTCCTTGGTGCCCTGGGCGGAACCCGGCTGAGCCAACTCGCCCAGGCGCTTCCCGCCGTCGTGGCCGCAACGCCCCAGGCGCAGCGCAAGGCAGCGCACGCGCTGGCCCTGGGACTGGAGGGTCTGGCGCAAAGCAGCCGGGAGGACAGGATGGTCATGGCCGGGACGGCCAACCTTGCCAGGTCCAACGTGGATTTCCCGCTGAGCATCGGCCCGGTGCTTGAGGCGCTCGAGGAGCAGGTGGTGATGCTGCGCCTCCTGAGCGAAATGGCGCAGGACCACCGGGGTGTGGCCGTGAGCATCGGACGGGAAAACCCCTATGACGGTCTCGCTGAGGCATCCGTGGTGGCCACCGGCTATGGTCCGGACAGCGCCGCGAAAGTAGGAATCCTCGGCCCGACCCGAATGGACTATCCCACCACCATGGCCGCCGTCAGGGCAGTCGCCCGCTACCTTTCCAGGATTTTGGGGCCCTGACCCGTGTCCGCCGGAGCTGTCCGGCAGGAGAATACGGGCTTGGCCGCCGACTGAACGCAGTACAACAAGGAAGAGATACGAACTTTGAGCAGCCACTATGACGTCCTTGGAGTCTCACCCGAAGCTACCGGGGAGGAGATCAAGAAGGCCTACCGCAAGCTGGCCCGCACCCTCCACCCGGACGTAAACCCGGGTGACGACGCTGCGGAACGCTTCAAGGCGGTAACTCACGCCTACGAGGTCCTTTCCGACCCCCAAAAGCGCCGGGTCTATGACACCACCGGCAATGAGAACGGCACGGACAACGGCTTCGGAGGTGCAAGCTACGCAGGGCAGGGGTTCGCGTTCCAGGACATCTTTGACACCTTCTTCGGCGCCGGCGGCAGCTCCGGTCCCGCCTCCAGGGTCCGGCGCGGCCAGGACGCCCTCATCAGCGTCCGGATCGACCTGCGCGACGCCGTCTTCGGCGTCAACAAGAAGCTCGAAGTGGATACGGCCGTGGTCTGCCCCACGTGCGATGGATCCTGCTGCCGCCCGGGGACCCACCCTGAACGCTGCGACATCTGCGGCGGCAGCGGCCAGGTCCAGCGGGCTGTACGGTCCATCCTGGGCCAGGTCATGACCGCGGCCCCCTGCGGCACCTGCGAAGGTTTCGGTACCGTCATCAAGGACCCCTGCAACGAATGCAGCGGACAGGGCCGCATCCGCAGCCGCCGGTCACTGACCATCAAGGTTCCCGCGGGCGTTGCCACCGGAACCCGCATCCAGCTCTCCGGGCAGGGTGAGGCCGGACCTGCCGGCGGCCCCGCCGGCGACCTCTACGTCGAGATCCGCGTCAACAACGATGCCACCTACGTGCGTGAAGGGGATGACCTGCACGCCACCCTGCACATTCCCATGACAGCGGCTGCGCTGGGCACGGACGTGAGCCTGGAGACCTTCGACGGTACGCAGGAGATCGACGTCAAGCCCGGCACCCAATCAGGCGAGATCATCACCCTGCGCGGACTGGGCGTCACCCACCTGAGGGGCTACGGCCGAGGCGACCTGAAGGTGCACCTCCAGGTGGACACTCCGGCCAAGCTCGACTCCGCCCAGGAGGACCTGCTCCGCCAGTTGGCGAAGCTCCGCGGTGAACAGATCACCGAGGGCAAGCTCGCCGCCAGCGGCGGCATGTTCGCCAAGCTCCGGGACCGGTTCGGTAACCTGTAGCGGTGAGCAACCCCGTCTTCTTCACGTCCACCGGAGCGCTGTCAGGAATGGCGGCAGGGAGCGTGTTCCTCCTCGAGGGGCCCGAGGCCCGTCACGCGGTGACCGTCAAGCGGCTGTCTCCGGGCGAGGCGGTGGACATCGTGGACGGCGCCGGCACGCGGATGACCGGGAAAGTGGTTTCGGCTGCCGGTTCCGCCCTGGAAGTCGAATGCGCAGACGTCAGCGTGGAAGAGAGGCCGGACATCCGGCTGGTACTGGTCCAGGCGCTGGCCAAGGGCGACCGTGACGAGCTTGCGATCGAGACCGCCACCGAATTGGGAATCGACGCCGTCATCCCATGGCAGTCTGAACGGTCCATCGTCCGCTGGAAGGGCGACCGGGCGGCGCGTGCCCACGCAAAGTGGGAGTCCTCGGTAGCTGCGGCTGCCAAGCAGGCGCGGCGGGCGTGGATCCCCGAGGTGCGCGCCGCCGTCGAAACAGCCGGACTTGCCGCAGCCGTGGAAGCGGCGGATTTGGCCGTCATCCTGCACGAGGACGCTGTCCGGCCGCTGCGAACCATCCTCGAGGGATGGCGCGGCCAAGCCGTTCCCGGTGCAGGCGAAGTCCTGCTCATCGTGGGACCGGAGGGCGGGATCAGTCCGCGCGAGGTCACCAGGCTCTGCGACAAAGGCGCTGTGACTGCCCTGTTGGGGCACCATGTCCTGCGCTCCTCCACAGCGGGTCCGGCCGCCGTCGTACTGGCCAGCGATATCCTTGGCCGGTGGGCACCTACCGGACCTTGAAGGACCTCGTGTCCTCGTTCCGGTCCGGTTCGCCTCCGGACCCTGCCTGCGCCACCCGCAGCTCGTAGTCGCCGGCCGGCAGGTTGAGGGCCAGCGTGAAGATCCCCGCTTGCCCCTGCTCCGCGGCCGCCGTGGTTTCGCCCGTCAGGAACGGCGCCTTGGTGCCGTCGTCGGGGGACTGCAGGATCTGCCAGCGAAGCTTTGCACCAGGCGACGTGCTGCGGCCGTTGATCTTGACGCTCCCGGCGGCCACTTCGGCGTTCTCCTGCGGATCGATGATCCAGACCGGGGCCACGAGGCCGGCGGCGCGGGTCATCAGGGCACCGAGCTGCACCTTTCCGAAAGCGACATAGTCCGTGTGACCGTCCACCAGGATCCTGACCTTGACCTGCTGGCCGGTGTCGATCAGGCCGGAACTGGCGGCGGCAGCGGTTGCCGTATAGACCAGCTGCTGGATGGCACGCGCGGCCATGTCGGCGTCGAGGTTGCTGTTGAAGGCGTCGGAAGAGACATCGACGGTGATGATGTCCTTGCCCGAGATGGAGGTGGCAAGCTTGTCCGGGTTCTGCCAAGGCGTGAAGAAGTCGGGATCCAGCGGCTTCTCCGACATCATCGCGCGCAGCGCCCGGGTCACCGGATTCTCCTGCTCCGGGACGTCGCGGAACTCCCGGTACAGGAAGATGTTCCCACCGCTGCGGCCGATCCAGTACACCGGGGCCTTGTTGGAGGACTGGGTGGTTTCCAGCGGAGCGCTGGTCGCCGGAGTGTCCGGCATGGTCCCGCCCGTCGCCGGAACCGATGCGATGGTACTGGTGGGAGACGGTCCGCCCTCCGCGGTGCAGCCCACAAGGATTGGGACGAGCACCAGGATCCCCGCAAGGACGGCCGGGCGCAGGCGGCCCATCGATCGTCCTGCCCGTTCGGGCGCAGAGGAAACCGGCATTGTCCTGCCCTTGTCCTTTCCTGGCATGGCGGGCCGTTCCCCTGGCGGCCTTGCTTCCAGCAGATGCTGGTTTTCCAGCATTGCACAGGGGGGCCGTCCAACAACGGCACTTTGGGCTCCTGCGGCCCAACTGCAACGGGAACGATATGAGGCCGATATGAAGTTGATACCAAACACGGTGCGGACGCAGTCCCACCGTGGCAGCAGTTGCCTGTCGTGTGCCGAAGGGCGTCCGGGCTCACCGCCCGTCATGCCGCTGGATGCCCGGCGTGGACCCTGCGTGGGCAGGGGCTGGCGTAAGATATAGGGATCACCGGGCATGGAGCTCCGCGCAGCGGAATCCCGGCCTGGGCAGTGAAAACAAGCGACGTCGATCTTCGAGGGGACCACAGGCCTGCGGGCCAGCACCATGACTGAATCAGCAAATGGTAAGCGCCGGCTTAATACGGGCGAAGGCAGTCCCGGGGAATTCCCGCACTCCCTGCCCGGAATCCGGACCGAGGTAGTCCTCTTTGAGAACTCAGACCAGATGGTTCAGTCGCTTGGCAGCCATGACGAGGCCCTGCGGTTTATCGAAGAGCAGTTCCCGGACGTCAACTTCCATGCGCGCGGCAACGAACTGTCCATCAGCGGACCGACCAGTGACGTGCCCCGGATCATGCGGCTTCTCCAGGAGGTCCGCGGACTGGTGGCGCGCGGCACCGTCATCACACCCGCCGTTCTTCAGCAGCTGGCGGCGCTCCTGCGCACCCAGTCCCTCCAGAATCCCGTGGATGTGCTCACCCATGACATCCTCTCGAGCCGCGGCAGGACCATCCGTCCCAAGACCCTGAACCAGAAAAACTACGTCGACGCCATTGACGTGAACACGGTGATCTTCGGGATCGGGCCGGCCGGCACCGGCAAGACGTACCTGGCCATGGCAAAAGCCGTCCAGGCACTCCAGCAAAAAGAAGTCAGCCGGATCATCCTGACCCGTCCCGCCGTCGAAGCAGGGGAGCGGCTCGGGTTCCTGCCCGGAACGCTGAGCGACAAGATCGACCCCTATCTCCGGCCGCTCTATGACGCACTGCACGACATGATCGACCCCGAATCCATCCCGCGCCTCATGGCAGCCGGCACCATCGAGGTGGCACCCCTGGCCTACATGCGCGGCCGGACCCTCAACGACGCCTTCATCATCCTTGACGAAGCCCAGAACACCACGCCGGAACAGATGAAAATGTTCCTTACCCGGCTCGGGTTCGGTTCCAAGATGGTGGTCACCGGAGACGTCACCCAGGTGGACCTGCCATTCGGCACGCGCTCCGGCCTGCGGATTGTCGAGGAAATCCTGCTGGGGATCGAAGGCGTCAACTTCTCCGTCCTGGATGCCGCCGACGTGGTCCGGCACCGGCTCGTCGGGGACATCGTCAACGCCTACAGCATCTGGGATGAAGCCCAGCGGAACCGGGTCAAGCACTCCGCGAGCCGGGAAAAACGGGGGGAACACGCGTGAGTATCGAGGTCAACAACGAGTCCGGCGTCCAGGTGGACGAAGCCGCGCTCGTTGCCCTTTCGCGGTATATCTTTGAGCAGCTCTTCATCCATCCGCAGGCCGAGCTGTCCATCCTCCTGGTGGATGAACCGGCCATGGAGAAGCTGCACATCGAGCTGATGGACGAACCGGGTGCCACGGATGTGCTCTCAGTTCCGATGGACGAGCTGACACCCGGAACTCCCGACCGGCCCACGCCGCAGGGCATGCTGGGCGACATCGCCATCTGCCCGCAGGTTGCAAAGGGCCAGGCCAGGAATGCCGGCCATTCGCTCGATGACGAAATGCTGCTCCTGACCACGCACGGCATCCTGCACCTCCTGGGCTACGACCATGCCGAACCGGAGGAGAAGGCGGAGATGTTCGGGCTCCAGCGCGAACTCCTGTCCGGCTTCACCGGCAAAGAAGCACCCGCCGAGACAACCCAGTGACGCAACTGCTCCTGGTCGCGGTGGCATTGGTTTTCCTTGCCGTCGCCGCTCTGCTGACGGCAGCCGAGGCCGCCTTCAGTTTCCTTCCACGGCATGACGCCGAAGAAGCGCTGCACAGGAGCCGCGGGACGGCCATGCGCCGCATCCTTGCCGAGCCCGTGGCCCACACCCGGGCCCTGCGCTTCTGGCGGGTCTGGTTCGAAATGGCGTCCGCGGTGGCAGTCGCCGTACTCATAGCGAGCCTGCTGGACAGCGTCTGGCTTGCCGGACTTGTGGCCACAGGCATCATGGCCCTGCTGGGGTTCGTGATCGTGGGCGTCTCGCCACGCCAGCTCGGCAGGCTGCACTCGACGGCGGTGGTCCGCTTCACCGCGCCCATGGTCCGGTTCCTCACCAGTGTCCTGGGGCCAATTCCGGGCTGGCTGGTGGCCCTGGGCAGTTCGGCGGCTCCCGGGGCTCCGGGAGGCGACGATGCGTTCTTCAGCGAACAGGAGTTCCGGGAACTGCTGGACCGGGCCAGCGAGTCCGACATGATCGAGGACACCGAAGCCGAGATGATCCAGTCGGTCTTCGACTTCGGCGACACGCTTGTCCGGGCTGTCATGGTTCCAAGGACGGACATCGTAGCCATCGACGCCGGCTCCAGCCTGCACCAGGCGATGTCCCTGTTCCTGCGTTCGGGGTACTCCCGGATTCCGGTGATCAAGGAAAATACAGACCACATCCTGGGCATCGTCTACCTCAAGGACGTCGCCGCCGTCATCCACCAGCTGGGCGCGGACCAGGAGCCGCCCCTGGTGGATTCCCTGGCACGAGAAGTGCGCTACGTGCCGGAGTCCAAACCAGTGAGCGACCTCCTGCGCGAACTGCAGAAGGAGTCCACGCACGTCGCCATCGTGATCGATGAATACGGCGGCACCGCAGGGCTCGTCACGCTTGAGGACCTTATTGAGGAAATTGTGGGGGAAATCGTGGACGAGTACGACACGGAAAGCGCCGAAGCCGTGGCGCTGGGGGACGGTCTGTACCGGGTCAGCGCCCGGATGGGCATCGACGACCTCGGCGAGCTGTTTGACCTGGAAATCGACGACGAAGAGGTGGACACCGTGGGCGGCCTCCTCGCCAAGGCGCTCGGCCGCGTCCCCATTGTCGGCAGCAGCGTCGAGGTGCAGGGCGTCTCCCTGCGCGCGGAGCGGCTGGAAGGCCGGCGCAACCGGGTCAGCCACATCATTGCGGCGCCCGTAGCAAGAGTAGAGACTGACCTTGAAGGCCTCCTGGAAGAGGCCGAAGCAACCCAGCAGGGAGTTCCACGTGAGCAAGAAAAGTAACGCTGCGGCGCCGGATGACTTTGGCGGTTTCCGTGCCGGGTTCTCGGTGCTGGTGGGCAGGCCCAACGCGGGCAAGTCCACCCTGACCAACGCGCTGGTGGGCAGGAAGGTCGCCATTACGTCGGCCAAACCCCAGACGACGCGGCACACCATCAGGGGCATCGTCCACCGGGAGGACGCCCAGTTGATCCTGGTGGACACACCGGGCCTGCACCGTCCCCGCACCCTCCTGGGCAAGCGCCTCAATGACCTTGTGGCAGACACCCTCGCCGAGGTGGATGCCATCGGCTTCTGCCTGCCTGCCAACGAAAAGATCGGGCCCGGCGACAAATTCATCGCCGCCCAGCTTGCCGCCGTGGGCCGCAAGCCTGTGATTGCCATCGTCACCAAGGCCGACCTGGTGGACAAGCAGGCACTGACTGAACAGCTCCTGGCGGTGGCCGCGCTGGGCCGTGAGGTCTTGGGGGAGGACGGCTGGAAGGACATCGTGCCGGTGTCCGCGACCGACGGTTTCCAGGTTGAAACCGTCGCCGACGTACTGATCAGCCACATGCCGCCGTCGCCTCCCCTGTATCCGGACGGCGAACTGACCGACGAGCCTGAAGCCGTCATGGTGGCCGAACTGATCCGCGAAGCAGCGCTGGAGGGAGTTCGGGACGAACTTCCGCACTCCCTCGCTGTGGTGGTGGAGGAAATCGTCCCCCGGGAGGACCGTCCGGATGACAATCCCCTCCTGGACGTGCGCGTCAACCTCTATGTGGAACGTCCTTCGCAGAAGGCCATTATCATCGGCAAGGGCGGCAGCCGCCTGCGCGAAGTCGGCACCAATGCCCGCAAAGGCATCGAGGCCCTCCTGGGCACGCGCATCTACCTCGACCTGCACGTGAAGGTCGCCAAGGACTGGCAGCGTGACCCTAAACAGCTGGTCAAACTGGGTTTCTGACCCGCAAAACGGCGTTCGCGGAAGCGTGCCCCGGCAAGTTCTTCAGACTGGACCACTAATATGGACCGGATTTCGTATTTCAGAGGAAGGGTCACCACGTGGGTCGAGTCCGCGGAGAACGCGACAACGAGGCTGACCTGTCAGCCGGACCGGGACCGGTATCCCGTCATGCGAACAGCCACGATGTGGGTGCAGCCCGGCACCTCGGGCCCCTGCGCGGCATGCCGCTGTGGTTGAAGGCGGTCACAGGAGTAGTTGCGCTGGTCCTCGTTGCGGTTGCCGTGTTCGCCGGATTCTGGTTCTTCCGGCTCCAGGCCAACATCACCAAGGCGCCGTTGAATGCGGGCGGCGAAAGCACGGAGTCCCCGGGCAACGATGCCACCGGCCGGCTGCAGATCCTGATTCTCGGCTCCGATACGCGTGACGGGAAGAACGCTGAGTACGGAACCGTGGACGACTCCACCGGCTACGGCAAGTCGGACGTCATGATGCTGATGGACATCTCCGAGGACAACAAACGGGTCAACATCATCAGCTTCCCCCGCGACCTGCTGGTGGACATTCCCGACTGCAAGGACCGGAAGACCAACAAGGACTATCCTGCCCGTACGGGGGTCATGATCAACGAGGCCATGAGCGAGGCCGGGATCGGCTGCGCCGTGGATACGGTCAACAAGCTGACCGGCATGCAGGTGGACCACTTCATGATGGCTGACTTCAACGCGGTCAAGGAACTGTCCAACGCCGTCGGCGGGGTGGAAGTCTGCATCAGCGACGCCGTCTACGACCCGGACTCACGGCTGCGGCTGCCGGCCGGGACGTCCTCCGTCCAGGGCGAACAGGCCCTTGCCTTCCTCCGCACCCGCCATGCCTTTGCCGACGGCGGCGACCTGGGACGCATCAAGGCGCAGCAGGGCTTCCTGTCCTCCCTGACACGCAAGATCAAGGACGAGGGGACGTTGGGCGACCCGGCGAAGATGCTGAAGATCGCCGACGTCGTCACCCAGAACCTGACCGTCGACGACGGCCTGGCCTCCATCCCCACGCTGCTGACCATCGGCAACCGGCTCAAGGACATCGACATCAGCAAGGTGGCATTCGTCGCGGTGCCCACCACCCCGGCGCCTGTCGACCCCAACCGGCTCGTGATCGCCGAACCAGCCGGCGCCCAGCTGTTTTCGGCACTGCGGAAGAACGTCGACCTGACTGATCCCACCGCCCCCACCACTCCATCGCCCGGCGAATCGGCCACGCCGTCCCCGTCATCCACCGAAACCACTCCGCCGGTGCCGCCCTACAACAAGGCCATCCAGCCCGTGACCGTAGCCAACGGAAGCGGTGTCGGCGGCCGGGCCCAGGAAATCGTCCAGGCGCTGGTGGCGGGCGGCTTTACCCAGACAGGCCAGTTCCTCGCCCAGCCGGTGGCTAAAACCGCCGTCTACTATGGCAACGGCTTCGGGGATGTGGCTGCGGACGTCGCCGCACTGCTGGGGATCCCGGCAACCCTCATGATCCCCGCTCCCGGCGTCTCAGGGGTGCAGGTGTATGTCGGCAGCGATTTCACCACAGGTACGTCCTACGGCGCAGGAGAAGGCGCGGCCGCAGCTTTGCCCCAGGACATCGTCAGCCAGACGGCTGGCGACAAGGTGTGCCAGCAGGCCAACCCGGACCTCATCGTCCGGTAACTGCACCATCCCGCTCATGCGGCGGCTGCAGGCCGCAGCAGACAGAACCGCGGCTGACAAAAAAGGCCCCGCCGGCATCGGCGGGGCCTTTGCTGTCCGGCTACCAGATACTGACCCGCTCAGCGGCGGGCATCCACATTCCGTCTTCTGCCATGACGTCGAATGCCTCGTGGAAGGCATCCAGGTTCCTGGCGATGGCGTTGGTCCGGAACTCATTGGGCGAGTGGGGATCCGTAGCCAGCCGCCGGATGGCCTCCTCCTGCCGGATCACCTGGCGCCAGCCGGCGGCCCAGGAGGCGAAGAAGCGCTGCTCGCCCGTCAGGCCGTCCAGCACATCCGGTTCCTTGCCCTCGAGGCTGATGAGGTAGGCCTTGTAGGCAATCGTCAGGCCCGCCAAGTCGCCGATGTTCTCGCCGAGCGTGAGGCGCCCGTTGACGTGGTGTCCTGGAGCAGCGGTGGGGGAGAGTGCGTCGAACTGCGCCACCAGGCGTGCCGTCAGGGCATCGAAGGCCTGGCGGTCCTCATCTGTCCACCAGTTGCGCAGGGCCCCGCCGCCGTCGAACTGCGAACCCTGGTCATCGAAGCCATGGCCGATCTCGTGGCCGATCACCGCGCCAATGCCGCCGTAGTTGACCGCGTCATCGGCATCGGCCGTGAAAAACGGCGGCTGCAGGATTGCCGCGGGGAACACAATCTCGTTCATCATCGGGTGGTAGTAGGCGTTCACCGTCTGCGGGGTCATCAGCCACTTGTTCCGGTCAACGGGTTTGCCTACCTCGTCCAGGTGCCTGTCGACGTCGGCGTTGTGGGCGCGTTCCACGTTGCCCAGCAGATCGCCGGGGACGATATCCACGGCCGAGTAGTCAATCCATTCCTCCGGGTAGCCGATCTTGGCCCGGAAGGCCTCCAGCTTGCGAAGCGCCTCGGCCTTGGTGTCCTGGCCCATCCAGCTGACGTCAGCGATGCTCCGGCGGTAGGCCTCGATGAGGTTTCCCACCAGGGTCTGCATCCGCGCCTTGTGGGATTCAGGGAAATGCCGCGCCACATAGATCTGGCCCACGGCCTCGCCGAGGGCGGCCTCGACGACGGCGACGCCTCGCTTCCAACGGTCCTTGTTACGCGGCGTGCCGCTGAGGGTGGTGCCGTAAAACGCGAAGTTGGCGTCGACAAACCCGGACGACAGGTAGGGCGCAGCCGCACTCACGACGCGCATGGCCAGCCACTCCTGCCAGGTGGCCAGCGGCACTTCGTCCAGCAGTCCCGCTGCACCGGCGAAGAAGTCGGGGGTGCTCACAACGATCTCCGCCCGCTTGCCAGGCTCGATGCCCGCGGCATCGAACCAGGTTGCCAGCAGCGGGAAGAGCTCAGCGGCTTCGTCCGCCGTCTTGAGGTTGTAGGTCTTTTGCGGGTCCCGCAGCGTCACGTTGTCCCAGTGGTGGGACGCGAGCCGGGTCTCCAGCCCTGCGACCCGGCCTGCGGCAGCCTCCGGATCAGCAAGTCCCGCCAACTCAAACATCTTCTGCACGTGGGCTGTATAGGCCGACACGATGGGGGCGAACTTCTCCTCCCGGTAGTAGGACTCGTCAGGCAGGCCAAGGCCGCCCTGTCCGGTGTACAGCAGGACCCGGTCGGGGTTTCCGGCATCCGGGGCGGGGTAGATGTAGAAGAGTCCGCCCACGTCGGCACGGAACAGCCGGCCGGCCAGGGCAATCAGCTCCGGGACCGAGGTGGTGGCAAACACGTCGGCAAGCCGCCCGCGGATGGGTTCCATGCCTTTGGCTTCAACGGCCGCTTCGTCCATGAAGCTGTTATAGAGGTCGCCGATCTTGCGCTCGATCCCGCTGGCGCCGGCACCTTTGGCTGCTGCCTCCTCGATAATGTCGCGGACAGCGATCTCGGACCCGTCACGCAACGCGGTGAACGTGCCTTCCAGGGGCCGGTCATCGGGAATCTCGGTGGCTTTGAGCCAGGCGCCGTTGATGTGCTGGTAGAGGTCATCCTGCGGCCGGACTGTGTGATCAATGGTGGACAGATCGATCCCCGAAATGGGCACTGCAACTCCTTTGCTGTGACGCCGGGGCCCGGCCGTACACCGGAGGCGTCTGCATGCTGGACTTTACGGACGGTAGTGCCCTTTCATCTTACGCACCCGTGTTACCCTCAAAGTGTGCGTGCAGAGCTCCTTCTCCTTAGCTGCCGCGGCGAGGTCACAGACGCTATCTAGCGCACGGCCCACCCTCGCTGCGGAGTTTGTGTTGCCCGGCCACCCTTTCACTGAAGATCGATAGAAAAGGCCACGAACATCATGCGAAACGCACAGAAGCCCTCCGGAATGCCTGCCCACCGGTACATGCCCTTCCAAGACCAGATCAAGGTAGAACTGCCGGACCGCACCTGGCCCGACAAGATCATCACCAAAGCCCCCCGCTGGTGCGCCGTGGACCTGCGCGACGGCAACCAGGCCCTGATCGATCCCATGAGCCCGGCCCGCAAGATGAAGATGTTCGACCTGCTGGTCCGCATGGGCTACAAGGAAATCGAGGTCGGTTTCCCGTCCGCCTCACAGACGGACTTCGATTTCGTCCGCCAGCTCATCGAGGGCAACCACATCCCGGACGACGTCACCATCCAGGTCCTGACCCAGGCCCGGGAACACCTGATCGAACGTACCTATGAATCCCTGGTGGGTGCCAAGCAGGCCATCGTCCACCTCTACAACTCCACGTCCGTGCTGCAGCGGCGCGTTGTCTTCAACCAGGACGAAGACGGCATCCTGGACATTGCCCTGCAGGGGGCCCGGCTGTGCAAGAAGTACGAGGAAACCCTCGCGGACACCCACGTGACCTACGAATACTCTCCGGAGTCCTTTACCGGAACCGAACTGGAGTATGCCGTCCGGGTCTGCAACGCCGTCGCCGACGTTTTCGAAGCCTCCGCCGACCGCCAGGTGATCATCAACCTCCCCGCCACCGTGGAGATGGCCACGCCCAATGTCTACGCCGACTCCATCGAGTGGATGAGCCGCCACCTGCACCCCCGCGAGGGCATCATCCTGTCCCTGCACCCGCACAACGACCGCGGGACCGGTGTTGCAGCCGCGGAGCTGGGGTACATGGCCGGCGCAGACCGCATCGAGGGCTGCCTCTTCGGCAACGGTGAACGCACCGGCAACGTGGACCTGGTCACCCTGGGCCTGAACCTGTTCGTCCAGGGCATCGACCCCATGATCGATTTCTCCAACATTGACGATGTCCGCAGGACCGTGGAGTACTGCAACCAGCTGCCGGTGCCGGAACGTTCGCCGTACGGCGGAGACCTGGTTTTCACCGCCTTCTCCGGGTCGCACCAGGACGCCATCAAGAAGGGCTTCGAAGCCCTGGAGCGGGATGCTGCAGCGGCGGGTAAGGCCGTGGACGACTTCACCTGGCAGGTCCCGTACCTCCCGGTGGACCCCAAGGATCTGGGCCGCAGTTACGAGGCCGTCATCCGTGTGAACTCCCAGTCCGGCAAGGGTGGCGTGGCATACCTGCTCAAGAACGAGCACAGCCTGGACCTGCCCCGCCGCGCGCAGATCGAGTTCTCCGGCGTCATCCAGCGCCGCACGGACACTGTGGGCGGCGAAGTCAGCGGCGCCCAGCTCTGGCAGACCTTCCAGGACGAATACCTGCCGTCCGGGCAGGCTGACGGACAGTGGGGACGCTACTCCCTGGGCGCAGTCAAGACGGAGACGGATGCCGACGGCGGCATGACGCTGCACGCCTCCCTCACCATTGACGGGGCCAAGGTGAGCCGGACCGGCACCGGCAACGGTCCGATCGCCGCCCTGCTGAACATCCTGCACGAGGACGGCGTGGATGTCCGCGTACTGGACTACAGCGAGCACGCTTTGTCCGAAGGCGGAAACGCCATGGCGGCAGCCTACGTGGAGTGCGCTGTGGGGGAGCGGGTCCTGTGGGGCGTCGGCATCGATGCCAACACCAGCATGTCGTCCCTCAAAGCCGTGATCTCTGCGGTCAACCGCGCCATCCGGGACGCCCAGGCCTAGAAACCCCCGGGGGTGCCGCCGGCCAAACCCGGCGGGACCCCCGTGGCCTGGCGGTACCCTGCCGGGCGGGATGGGAAGATGGAGCGTGGCCCAAAATTCTTTTGCCTCCCGAGCGTACCGGGACGACGCCGTGGTGCTGCGCACCCATAAGCTGGGGGAGGCGGACCGGATTATCACCCTCCTCACGAAGCACCACGGACAGGTCAGGGCCGTTGCCAAGGGCGTGCGCCGCACCAGCAGCCGCTTCGGGGCCCGGCTTGAACCGTTCATGGTGGCAGACCTCCAGCTGGTAGCAGGCCGCACGCTGGACATCGTTACCCAAGCCGTCGCCAAGGGCGCCTACGGCGGAAGCATCGCCGCGGACTATGCCAGGTACACCGTCGCGGCCGCGATGACCGAGACAGCCGAGAAACTTACGGACGTCGACGGGGAGGCCGGGACCGCGCAATACAACCTGCTGGTCGGGGCCCTCGCCGCACTGAGCCGGGACGAGCACGCAGCCGGCCTGATCCTCGACTCCTACCTCCTTCGTGCGCTGGCCACCGGCGGCTGGGCGCCCAGCTTCACGGACTGCTCACGCTGCGGGGCGCCTGGCCCCCACACTGCGTTTTCCGCTCCGCTGGGCGGCATGGTCTGTACCCAGTGCCGGCCGCCCGGGTCACCCGCCCCGGCGCCGGAAACGGTCATCCTGCTGGCGGCGCTACTGACCGGCGACTGGACGACGGCGGACGCGTCCCGGCAGCAGCACCGCAAGGAGGCTGCGGGGCTGGTGGCCGCCTACCTGCAGTGGCATCTCGAACGAGTACTGAAATCCCTCAAACATGTGGAGCGTAGCTGACAGTGGCCCTGGGAAAAAAGAACACCGCACCCCGCCGTCGGACCCACCCTGTGGTGGCACCGTACCCGCACCCGTCCGGTGCCGTGGCCCCGTCCATACCATCCGAGTTCATTCCCCGGCACGTCGCCATCGTCATGGACGGCAACGGCAGGTGGGCCAACCAGCGGGGCCTGCCGCGCATCGAGGGACACAAGGCCGGGGAGCCTGCACTCCTCGATGTCATGGCAGGCGCCATTGAGTTGGGCATCGAGTACGTTAGCGTTTACGCGTTCTCCACCGAGAACTGGCGCAGGTCGCCTGAGGAAGTCCGGTTCCTCATGGGATTTAACAAGGATGTGCTGCGAAGGCAGCGAAACCAGCTGGACAACTGGGGCGTCCGGGTTCGTTGGGCGGGGCGGCGCCCACGCCTCTGGGGCTCGGTTATCCGGGAGCTGGAGGAGGCCGAGGAATTCACGGCGGCAAACTCCACCTGTAATTTGACCATGTGTGTTAATTACGGCGGCCGGGCCGAGATCACCGACGCCGTCTCGGCCATTGCCGCTGACGTGGCAGCCGGCAGGCTGAAACCGGGCGCGATCACCGAGCGGACCATCCAGAAATACCTGGACGAACCGGATTTGCCGGACGTGGACCTCTTCCTGCGCAGCTCGGGGGAGCAGAGGCTGTCCAACTTCCTGCTCTGGCAGTCCGCTTACGCGGAGTTCGTGTTCATGGACACGCTGTGGCCCGATGTGGACCGCCGGACGCTCTGGGCCGCCGTGGAGGAATATGCCAGGCGCGACCGGCGCTACGGCGGGGCAGTGGACGCGGCTGCAGCCCCTCCTGGGATACCGGCGGCGGGGCAGCGTCAGCCGTAGGCCCGCAACCAGCGCAGCAACCGCCCGTAGGCTTCGTCCCTGATCGGGGCGGGCGAGAGGAAGACGTCGTGCAGTGCGCCGTCGATCCGTTCCACAGTCACCGTCCGGCCCAGGGTAAGGGCGCGGGCGCTGATGGTGTTGACGTCCAGGACCGCATCCGTGCGCCGCATCTCCTCGGACCACAACAGCCCGTTGGCGCTCCCCATCGATAACAGCACCAGGATTGGTGCCTCGATGCCCAGGCCCTTGGCCACCCGCGCATGCCCGGCGAGCACGGCCCTGAGCCAGCCGGCACGGACGGGGAAGGCCATGCGCGGCCGGTAGCGTTCATCCAGCGCCCACTCGCCGTCCGCGGCGCTGCTTATGGTGCGCCAGTAGTGCCCGCGCGGGGGCAGCCGGAGAACTGCCTCCGGCCGGACGCGCGCCACCGGGCGCACCATGCCCGCCGCCGCGCGGCGCACCAGGGCACTTCCATGCATCTCCAGCCACGGGCTGTTGAGGACCAGCAGCGATACATCCTTCGGGTGCCGGCTGGCCCACAAGGCTGCCACCAGGCCACCGGTGGAATGGCCCATCAACGCCACCGGCCCGGGAGCACCCTCAGCACGGATGATCCGGCCCGCTTCTTCGATTTCCGCGTCATACGCGTTTAGGTCGGCCACATACCCGCCGGGTGACTCCGGACGCAGGCTCCGTCCGTGGTTGTGCATGTCCAGTGCATAAAAGTCATAACCCGCCGAAACCCAGAAGCGCGCCAGGTCTTCATTGAAGAAGTAGTCACTCCAGCCATGCAGGAACAGCACCGCCCGGCGGCCGCCGGCGCCGCCACCGGCAGACGGCCGCAGCCGCACCAGCGTTGCTGTCCGCTCCACGCCGTCCGTCCCCTTGGCGACAAAAGAGTGCGACTCGAAGTCGCCTCCCAGGATGTCCTGCTGCCAGCGCATGCCCTCATGGTAGACCGGCATGCCGGCACTTCTTCCACGCCCTCCGCCGTCGCCGTTTTGGTGCGGCGCACCAAGTAACGGGAAACTGGAGGCATGCGCGTTTATCCCACTTTCTTCAGGCTGGCCTTTTCATGGATGGACGCCGAGCGCGCCCATACGATCGGATTCAGGGGCATCCGGCTCGCGCATGCTTCCGGCGCCGGGAAGCTCCTGCGGAAGCTGACCGCCCCGGCACCGTCGCTTCAGACCACCGCCTTTGGTGTCACATTCCCCTCGCCCTTTGGGCTGGCGGCCGGTTTCGACAAGGAAGGCCACGGCATCGAGGCCCTCACCGAACTCGGTTTTGGACACGTGGAAGTAGGCACCATCACCGGGCAGGCCCAGCCGGGCAACGACAAGCCGCGGCTCTTCCGCCTCATCCAGGACCGGGCGGTCATCAACCGGATGGGCTTCAACAACGACGGCGCCGCGGCCGTAGCGCCCCGGCTGAAAGCAGCGCGGGCTGCGCTTCAGCGGCAGTACCCGGCGGTGCGGCCTGTAATCGGGGTCAACATCGGCAAGACCAAGGTGGTTGAGTTGGCCGACGCCGTTGACGACTACCTGGTCAGCGCCCGCAGCCTGGCCCCCGCTGCCGACTACCTGGTGGTAAACGTCAGTTCGCCCAACACGCCCGGGCTGCGCCTCCTCCAGGACGTGGACACCCTGCGCCCACTCCTGACCGCCGTAGGCCAGGAAGCGGACCGGGCCGCCGGACGGCACGTGCCCCTGCTTGTGAAGATCGCCCCCGACCTCAGCGACGAGGACATTGACGACGTGGCGCGGCTGGCCCTGGACCTGAAACTGGACGGTATCATCGCCACCAACACCACGATCGCCCGGACCGGACTCTCCTCACCTGCCCACGAGGTAGAGAAATGCGGGGCCGGCGGCCTCTCCGGCGCTCCCCTGAAACAGCGTTCCCTCGAGGTGCTGAAACGGCTCAAGCACGCCACCGGTGACGCCCTCGCCCTGGTCGCGGTCGGCGGGGTGGAAACAGCCGAAGACGTACAGGAAAGGCTCGACGCCGGCGCCACCCTGGTGCAGGGCTACACGGCATTCCTCTACGAAGGTCCGTTCTGGGCAGCACGGATCAACAGTCAACTGGCAAAGAACCGCCGTTCCTGATCCTCCGCGGCCACGGCATTCCGGCAGCAGGCCTGCGGCCTCGTCTTAACAACAGAAACCCCGGCGGATCCCGCCGGGGTTTCTGTCATTAACTCTTAATACCTGTTCAGGCCGGGTACTGGCCCCGCTGGACCTGGGGCTTGGGCAGGCGCAGTTTCCGGAACTGAAGGGACCGCATGGAGCCGTACCAGACGGTACCCCGCTCCACTTCACCGAACTTCTCCGCCAGGCGCTTGCGGAGCTTGCGGGAGAGAATGAAGACGTCCACGAAGACTGCCAGGAACATCACCCAGAAAGCACCCAGGACATAGATCATCATGTCGCTGGAGGCGGGAACCACCAGGGACACCAGCACGAACACCAGCGCACCGAACATCAGGTACTCGCCAAGGTTGAAGCGGGCGTCCACGAAATCACGGGCAAACCGCTTCTGCGGACCTTTGTCGCGCAGGGGAAGGAACTTCTCGTCGCCGGTGTCCATGGCCCGCCGCATCTTCAGGCGCTGGTCCTGGACGGCCTGGCGTTCGGCGGCCTTGGATGCCTTGCGGTCCTCGGGCACCAACGGGCGCTTGCGGGCGGCTTCCTGGGCCTTCCGGGTGGGGGTAGGCGCACCCTTGCCCGCCGCGCTGTTCTGCCGCGCGGCCGCTTCCGCTGCCTGCTGGTCTATGGTTTCCTGCGCCGAGGGCGCTTCTTTTCTACGTCCGAACACCTGAACAGAATACCTTGCAGCCGGCGTCCGGTTGCGTACAGTCACCCCAGCCCAACGCTGCCGCCGCATGTGACGGGGGTAATGTTTTGGCCATGACTTCAACACCGGCGGCCACCCCGCACAGCACCACCAGCACCTCAGGTCCGGCCCCTGGGGTTTCCGGCAGGACGGACGATCTCCGTTCAGCGGTAGACCGCTCCTTCGACCACACCCTGGCGCGGCTCAAAGAGCTGGTTGCCATCCCTGGCATTGCATGGCCCAGCTTCGACCGCACCCCCCTGGAGCACAGCGCGGAAGCCGTCGCAGCCCTTCTGCGGAGTGCAGGGATCGGGGAAGTCCAGGTGCTCACCGTCAACAAGGCTGACGGCACACCTGGTGGTCCCGCCGTCGTCGCCCGCCGCCCGGCGGCAGAAGGCCGTCCCACCGTCCTGCTGTACGCCCACCACGACGTCCAGCCGCCCGGTGATGAATCCCTGTGGCACACCGAGCCGTTCACCGCCGTCGAGAAGGACGGCCGCCTCTACGGACGCGGCGCCGCCGACGACAAAGCCGGGATCATGGCGCATGCTGCTGCCTATGCCGCCGTTTCCGACGTACTCGGCGATTCACTGGGACTGGGAGTGACCTTCTTCATCGAGGGTGAGGAAGAAGCAGGCTCGCCCACGTTCCGGACATTCCTGGAGGCGAACCGGGAACTGCTGCGGGCGGACGTTATTGTCGTCGCCGATTCGAGCAACTGGAAGGTGGGGGTGCCGGCCCTTACCACCAGCCTGCGCGGCCTGGTGGACGGCACCATCGAAGTGCAGGTCCTCGACCACGCGGTGCATTCAGGCATGTACGGCGGTCCGGTCCTGGATGCGCCCACCCTTCTGTCCCGCCTTATCGCCACGCTTCACGACGCCGAGGGGAACGTGGCAATTGCCGGACTCGTGTCGACCGATGAAACGACCGTGGACATGCCGGAGGCCGACTACCGGGCCGATGCCTCGGTGCTCGACGGTGTCCGCCTGGCCGGGACGGGAAGCATCGCGTCGCGGCTCTGGACCAAGCCGGCGCTGTCGATCATCGGCTTCGAC
Organism: Paenarthrobacter sp. 22069; assembly: GCF_052046035.1. NCBI lineage: Bacteria > Bacillati > Actinomycetota > Actinomycetes > Micrococcales > Micrococcaceae > Paenarthrobacter > Paenarthrobacter sp. 22069. Next base: position 152,100 of record NZ_JBQEQF010000009.1, read on the forward strand.
GCCCCCGCAGTGGACGTGGCCTCCAACACCCTCATTCCCCGCGCCAGGGCGAAGTTCAGCCTTCGGCTGGCGCCGGGGCAAGTGCCTGCCGAAGCGATGGACGCGGTGCGGCGGCATGTCGAGGGAGCGGCACCGTTTGGCGCCAAGGTCGTATTCACGCCGGGTGAGGCCGGCAATCCGTTCCGCACCGATACCTCCTCCGCTGCCGCGTCCGTGGCGCTGTGGGCGCTGGGGGAGGCCTGGGGAGTTCCTGCCGTGGAAACAGGCATCGGCGGCTCCATCCCCTTCATCGCCGACCTGACGGAGCTCTATCCCCAGGCGCAGATCCTGGTGACCGGCGTTGAGGATCCGGATTCGCGGGCCCACAGCGCGAACGAGTCGCTGCATATCGGCGACTTCCGGAACGCCATCCTCGCCGAAGCCCTGATGCTGGCCCGTCTCAACGACGAAGGCCTCTGACGGCCCGTGCCGCCAGGCCGGCGTCCAGGGAACAACCTGCACGCTTTGACGGTTACGTCAGGAGTTAGAGCTACACCACTGCCGCGCGTAGCATGTAGCTATAGCCCATACCGTATCCGTAGGGGCAGGCGCCGTTTCGGCGACGCCGCCAGACCGTCCTAAGAAGGTAGGCCAATGAGCACCTCAACCAACGAAAACAGCACCGCCACCACCGTGGCCAGCGACGAACTGCCCGTTCACGAGGTCAACCTGACCGACGTCGCCGCGGGGAAGGTACGCAGCCTCCTTGAGCAGGAAGGCCGTACGGACCTGCGCCTGCGCGTCGCCGTGCAGCCCGGTGGATGCTCAGGGTTGATCTACCAGCTCTACTTCGATGAACGGCTCCTTGATGGTGACGCCGTCCGCGATTACGACGGAGTGGAGGTCGTCGTCGACAAGATGAGCGTGCCCTACCTCAGCGGCGCCAGCATTGACTTCGAAGACACCATCTCCAAGCAGGGCTTCACCATCGACAACCCGAACGCCGGAGGCTCCTGCGCCTGCGGTGATTCGTTCCACTAAGCCGGTTATTTCGCCCGATGTCCGCGCCGGGTCTCCTGCCGTCCAAAACGGCACGGGGGCTCGGCGCCGACATGTGGGCGAAACGCCCGGCGGAGCGGTAAGCTCTACACCGAGTAGTAAAACTTTTTTGTGCCCGAGCGCCGATGGCTGCCCGGACAACAGCAACAAGTAGGAAGGGCCGTCTGTGAGTTCGCAGAACCGAACCGGCAGCCGACGCAAAACGATCACCACGATCTCAAGCTTGGCGATTGCCGGCGCGTTGGTTTTGACCGGATGTTCGCCAGAGGTAGAGAAAGGGTGGATGCCCACTGAACGTGGCACCACCAGCAACACCGACCGCATCATGGACCTCTGGGTCAACTCATGGATTGCAGCGCTTGTTGTAGGCGCCATTACCTGGGGCCTGATCATCTGGTGCCTGGTTGCCTACCGCCGCCGCAAGGGAACGGTCGGCTTCCCCCGCCAGACCAGCTTCAACCTTCCGCTGGAAGTCTTCTACCTCACCATCCCGATCTTCATGGTCCTGGTGTTCTTCTACTTCACCGACCGCGACCAGCAGGCGATCGATGACCGCTCGCAGCCGGCCGACGTCGTTGTCGACGTCCGCGGCAAGCAGTGGGCCTGGGACTTCAACTACAAGTCCGGGAACGTGATCCAGGAAGACGTCCACGAGGCCGGCGTCCAGGCGCACCTCACCGGCAACACCATCGACAAGGAACAGCTCCCCACCCTGTACTTGCCGGTGAACAAGTCTGTTGACCTCGAACTCAACGCCCGCGATGTCATCCACTCCTTCTGGGTTCCCGCCTTCCTGCAGAAGCGCGACATGATTCCCGGCAAGACCAACTACATCCGGTTCACGCCCACCAAAGAGGGCACCTTCGACGGCAAGTGCGCCGAACTCTGCGGCGAGTACCACTCCGAAATGCTGTTCCGCGTAAAGGTGGTGTCTGAATCCGAATTCAAGGCCCACATGGACCAGCTCAAGGCTGAAGGCAACACCGGCCTGCTCGGCGTCGAGTACGACCGCAACCCGAACCTGAACGAAACCAAGTAAGGGGAGCGACGTGGCTACGTATACCCAATCCGCACCTGCGGGAGTCCTGTCGGCTCCTGTGGTACCCAAATCCAAGGGGCGCATCGTCGTCAACTGGATCACTTCCACTGACCACAAGACCATCGGGTACATGTACCTGATCGCGTCCTTCGTGTTCTTCTGCCTGGGCGGCGTGATGGCGCTGCTGATCCGTGCCGAATTGTTCGAGCCCGGCATGCAGATCCTGCAGACCAAAGAGCAGTACAACCAGCTGTTCACCATGCACGGCACCGTGATGCTGCTGATGTTCGCCACCCCGCTGTTCGCCGGGTTCGCCAACGTGATCATGCCGCTCCAGATCGGCGCTCCGGACGTTGCGTTCCCGCGACTGAATGCACTGGCGTTCTGGTTCTTCCTGTTCGGTTCCACCATCGCGGTGTCCGGCTTCATCACCCCCCAGGGCGCTGCGTCCTTCGGCTGGTTCGCCTACGCGCCGCTGTCCAACACCACGTTCACCCCCGGCATCGGCGGTGACCTGTGGGTCTTTGGCCTGGCACTGTCCGGCTTCGGCACCATCCTCGGTGCGGTCAACTTCATCACCACCATCATCTGCATGCGCGCGCCGGGCATGACCATGTGGCGGATGCCCATCTTCACCTGGAACACGCTGATCACCGCGATCCTGGTGCTCATGGCCTTCCCGCCGCTGGCCGCGGCCCTGTTCGCGCTGGGCGCGGACCGGAAGTTCGGTGCGCACATCTTCGATCCCGAAAACGGCGGTGCCGTCCTGTGGCAGCACCTGTTCTGGTTCTTCGGCCACCCCGAGGTGTACATCATCGCGTTGCCGTTCTTCGGCATCGTCTCCGAGATCTTCCCGGTCTTCAGCCGCAAGCCGATCTTCGGCTACAAAGGTCTGGTCTACGCCACCATCGCCATTGCCGCCCTTTCGGTGACGGTGTGGGCGCACCACATGTACGTGACGGGCGCCGTCCTGCTGCCGTTCTTCTCGTTCATGACCATGCTCATCGCAGTGCCTACCGGCGTGAAGTTCTTCAACTGGATCGGAACCATGTGGCGCGGCTCCATCACCTTCGAGACGCCCATGCTGTGGAGCATCGGCTTCCTGATCACGTTCCTCTTTGGCGGTCTGACGGGCATCATCCTGGCGTCGCCGCCGCTGGACTTCCACGTTTCGGACTCGTACTTCGTGGTAGCCCACTTCCACTACGTCGTGTTCGGCACCGTGGTGTTCGCCATGTTCGCCGGGTTCTACTTCTGGTGGCCCAAGTGGACGGGCAAGATGCTGAACGAGCGCCTCGGCAAGATCCACTTCTGGCTCCTCTTCCTGGGCTTCCACGGCACCTTCCTGATCCAGCACTGGCTCGGCGTTATGGGTATGCCCCGCCGCTACGCCGACTACCTCCCCGAGGACAACTTCACCTGGATGAACCAGTTCTCCACCGTGGCGTCGTTCGTGCTCGGCGCGTCCCTGATCCCGTTCTTCTGGAACGTCTACATCACCTGGCGCAGCGCCGAGAAAGTCCAGGTCGATGATCCGTGGGGCTTTGGTGCATCGCTCGAGTGGGCCACGTCCTGCCCGCCGCCGCGCCACAACTTCACGTCTCTGCCCCGGATCCGTTCGGAGCGTCCCGCCCTGGACCTGCACCACCCGGAACTCCGCCAGGTCCACACAGCTGAGTCGCCGGCTCCCGCAGCAGCGGTTCTCGGCAACGCCGACCAGAAGGACACCGCACAGTGAAAATCGAATCCTGGATCTTTGGCTCTGGAGTTTTCTTCTTCGTTCCCGTCGCCCTGGTCTACGGGTTCCTGACCAGCTGGGGTGAGTGGGTCGGTATCCTGGGCATCCTGCTCGTCGGTGGGCTCGCCGGCATGATCGGCGCCTACCTCGGTTTCACCGGCAAGCGCGTCGGGCTGCGGCCTGAAGACCGCAGTGATGCCGAAATCCACGAAGGCGCCGGCGAACAGGGGCACTTCAGCCCCTGGAGCTGGTGGCCCCTGGTTCTGGGCATCGCCTGCGCCACCGGATTCCTCGGCCTGGCCGTAGGTACCTGGATCATCTTCATCGCCGGCGGCCTCGCCGTCGTGGCACTGGTTGGCTGGGTGTACGAGTACAGCCGCGGAGATCACGCGCACTAGGCAAATATGAATAGCGACGTCGGG
>NZ_JBQEQF010000009.1:156342-168730 GCF_052046035.1 Paenarthrobacter sp. 22069
CATGGTGGGGCCCGACGTCGTTATGTGCTTTAAAGACCTCCTAGGAGTCCGCCTGCGCCTCCAAAAGGCGCCCAAGGCGGCGGAGGGCATCCTCCGCCTTTTTGCGTCCCAGAGCGTCGTCCACGGCGTTGTCGCTGATGGCAAGTTCCACTTCGCAGCCCTGGGGGAAATCGGCGATCATAACCTGCAGCAGGGACCGGGCGTCCACCTTGCCGGCGCCAGCCTTGCTGATTGTGACCGGAAGTCCCGTGTCAGTGACGGCGCGGACGAATGCTGCGGCCGGACGCGCATGCAGGCCCACCGCGGCTGCCACCACGGCCTTCTGAATTGGCAAAGGGACTCCTTCTTCGGGTGACGGCCCCCATCCGTCTGTTCGCAAAATTCCAGAGATAAATATAGCTGGACCTTCTTTCACAGGACGAAAGAGGAAGTGGTCAGCCTACTGGTCTAGACCGTCCTAAAATTGAGTCAGCAACCGACGGAGGAGAAAAGACCATGGCAGGTGGCGCCAGTGCGATCGCGGGGGACATTGACCGCACCAGCGGAACCGCAATCTACGTCCAGCTTCGCGAGATCCTTCGCACCTACATCGCCCAGTCATGCCCGCCGGGATCGGCCCTCCCCTCTGAACGGGATCTGGCCGAGCGGTTCGGCCTTGCCCGGATGACGGTCCGCCAGGCCATCGACGCCCTGGTGGGGGAGGAGGTCATCGAGAGGGTGGTGGGGCTTGGCACGTTTGTCCGCCGGCCGAAGGTCGATCTGCAGGTAAAACTGACGTCCTACAGTGAAGAGATGCAGCGCCGCGGCATGGTGCCTGCGGCAAAAGTCCTCAGTTTCGAGCAGATTGGCGCCAGCGCTTTCCTGGCCCGGGAACTCCAGCTGGATGAAGGCACCCCGCTGGTGCGGTTCCGCCGGCTCCTCCTTGCAGACGGCGAGCCCATGAGCGTGGATGAAAACTTCATCCCTGCACACAGGGTGCCGGGCCTGCTTGATGGGGAGCCGCCGACATCCCTGTACAACGTCCTCAGCGAACAGTTCGGGCTGGTGATGGAATGGGGGGAGGACATGATTGAGGCCACCGCAGCGTCGCCGTCAACAGCAAGGCTGCTGAACGTGGAGGTGGGGGCGCCGCTTCTGAAAATCCAACGGCATGCATTTGTGGCGCGGGCCATGGTTGACTACTCGGTCTCGTACTACCGTGCTGACCGGTACAAGCTGTGGGTGCCCCTGCAGCGCCCGGGAGCAAGACGGTCACGCAGCCACTGACCCTCGCCCTTCTCACCGGCTCCAGGGCCGGCTGTACCGTTTAGGTGCTGCTGCGAACGCCGGAAACGCAGAAAGGCCCGATCCATTATGGATCGGGCCTTTCTGCGTTCTGGCAGCTGAACCTAGTGCGTCAGGCTCTTGCTGCCTTCTGCCGCTTCCACAGCCTCGTGGCCGTGGCCGTGTGCGGCTGCCAGCTCAGCGGGGGTTGCCGGGGCGACCCGGTCCTCGAAGAACCAGCGGGAGAGGAAGGCGCGGCGCTTTTCCTTGCTGGTCACCACACCGTGCTCGTTTGGCTCAGCGGGGAGGACCTGGGGCGACTCGAAGCCCACCAGTTTGTAGCGCTTGTACTCGTCCAGCGGAGCATGGACCTCGATGAATTCACCGTGGGGGAGCCGAACAATACGGCCGGTTTCACGTCCGTGCAGGGCGATCTCGCGGTCCTTGCGCTGCAGCGCAAGGGCTACACGCTTGGTCACGATGAAGGCGATGACCGGTCCCACAAAGAACAATGCCCGCAGCCAGTAGGTGACGTCGTTCAGCGATACGTGGAAGTGCGTTGCGATGAGGTCGGAACCTGCAGCGGCCCACATGACGCAGTACCAGACGAACCCTGCCATGCCGATGGCGGTCCGGGTGGGGGCGTTGCGGGGACGGTCCAGGACGTGGTGCTCACGGTCGTCCTTGGTTACCCAGCGCTCGATCCACGGGTAGGTGAACATCACGGTGAACAGGATGCCGGCGGGTACCAGTGCCGGCAGCAGCACGTTGAACGTGAAGACGTGTCCGAACCAAACCTGCTCAACGTGCCAGCCGAATGGGTTGCCGGGCATCAGGCGCAGGGCACCGTCGACGAAGCCGATGTACCAGTCAGGCTGGGTACCGGCCGACACAGGGGAGGGATCGTACGGGCCGTAATTCCAGATCGGGTTGATGGTGAAGAACGCGGCCATCAGGGCGATCACACCGAAGACGATGAAGAAGAATCCACCGGCCTTCGCTGCGTAGACAGGACCGAGGGGGTATCCGACGACGTTGTTGTCATTGCGTCCGGGGCCGGGGTACTGCGTGTGCTTGTGGACAACCACCATGAACAGGTGCATGACAATCATCAGCAGGATCAGTGCCGGCACCAGCAGGATGTGCAGCATGTAGAGGCGGCTGATGATGGCAGTTCCCGGGAATTCGCCACCAAAAAGGAAGAACGAAATGTACGTTCCGATAATCGGAATCGACTTGATAACACCATCGATGATGCGCAGGCCGTTGCCGGACAGGAGGTCATCCGGGAGTGAGTAACCGGTGAACCCGGCCGCCATGGCCAGGATCAGCAGGACGCAGCCCACGACCCAGTTCATTTCGCGCGGGCGGCGGAAGGCGCCGGTGAAGAAGACCCTCAGCATGTGTACTGCAACCGACGCTACGAACAGCAGCGCTGCCCAGTGGTGCACCTGGCGCATGAACAGACCGCCGCGGACATCAAAGGAGATGTTCAGCGATGAGCTGTAAGCCACAGACATCTCCACGCCCTTCAGCGGCACGTAGCCGCCGTCGTAGTGCGTTTCAGCCATGGACGGGTCGAAAAAGAACGTCAGGAAGGTGCCCGAGAGCAACAGGATGACGAAGGAGTACAGCGCCACTTCACCGAACATGAATGACCAATGGTCGGGGAAGACTTTACGGCCGAATTCCCGAAGGATTCCGGAGCCGCCGACACGGGAATCGACAAAGTCGGTAAACCGTCCGGTCTTGGTTTTGGCAACGAAAGCGGGTTCAGCTGTTGATGTCGCGCTCATGCTCATCACGCTCCCAGTAACTTGGTCCTACGGGTTCATGGAAGTCGCTGGTAGCGACGAGGTAGCCCTGGTCATCAACTGCGATGGGCAGCTGGGGGAGAGGGCGGCTGGCGGGGCCGAAGATCACCTTGCATTCCTGCGTGAGGTCGAAGGTGGACTGGTGGCACGGGCACAGCAGGTGGTGCGTCTGCTGCTCATACAGAGCAACCGGGCAACCGACGTGGGTGCAGATCTTCGAGTAGGCAACGATGCCGTTGTAGCCCCAGTCTTCGCGGCCCTTGGAGGGGTGCAGCGATTCGGGATCGAGGCGCATGAGCAGCACAACGGCTTTTGCCTTCTCGTTGAGCTTGCCCTCCTGGAGCTCGTTCAGCCCCTCGGGGATGACGTGGAAGGCGGAACCGATGGTGACATCCGAGGCCTTGATGGGAGTTCCGTCGGGGTCCCGGGTAAGGCGCTTCAGCTTGCCGTCCTGCGGGGCCCACATGGTGTGTGCGAGCTTGTCGTCAGGGCGGGGTCCCAGGTCACCGAAAATGGCGACGGCGGGGAGCGGCGCCAGGGCGACAGCACCGAGGAGAGTGTTGCGGATCAGCGGGCGGCGCTTGATGCCCGTTTCTTCCACAATGTCATCGACGATGCGGACAGCAGCCTGGCGGTCCTCTTCGTAGCGGATGGCGTGCCGTTCCTCGGAGACCTCGTGGTCGGGCATCAGGGCCTTGGCCCAGTGCACGATGCCGGTACCGATACCCAGCATGGCGAAGGCGGTGCCTATGCCGAGCAGGGCGTTCTGGAGCCGGATGGTGGCAATGCTGGAATCATTACCCAGGTCGATGGCGAAGTACGCCACCAGGAAGATCAGGGTGCCAACAACAGAAATGCCAAATAGTAAGGCGACCTGCCGTTCTGCCCGCTTTGCGGCCTTCGGGTCCGTGTCAGCCAGGCGCAAACGATGCGGGGGAATTCCAGGGTCCTGGAACTTCTCCACCTCATTCTGACCAGCCGTAGCTACGGTGCCCGAGTGGTTCGGACTGCCGTCACTATGGTTGCCCATAATTCGCCTCATCCTTCTCTCGTCCCGGCTGTTGCCGGGTTAGTTTCTAATATCAAGCTGCTGACTGGGCAGCAGAAGTTTTGTGCGTCCTGCGGAGCGTCAGGAGGTCCTGGACGTGAGCCAGATGGTGAAGGCGATGATGATGCCAAGACCGGCCACCCAGACGAACAGGCCCTCGGCTACCGGGCCAAGCGAACCCAGGTCGGCGCCGCCCGGCGAACCGGTGGTCTCGATCTGCTTCAGGAAGGTGATGATGTCCTTCTTGCCTTCCGGCGTGATGTTCGCATCGTTGAACACCGGCATGTTCTGCGGGCCCGTGGCCATGGCTTCGTAGATGTGCTTGCCGGTGACATCGGCGAGGGCAGGCGCGAACTTGCCCTGGGTGAGCGCGCCACCGGCTGCGGCGGCGTTGTGGCACATCGCGCAGTTGGTCCGGAAGAGCTCGCCACCGGCTGCTGCGTCGCCGCCACCGTTTGTCAGCTCATCCGAAGGAATTGCCGGGCCGGCTCCCAGCGAAGCTACGTAAGCTGCAAGCTGTGAGGTCTGCTCGTCATTGAACTGGACAGGCTTCTTCATGGCCTGGGGACCGTTCATCTGCATCGGCATGCGCCCGGTTCCGACCTGGAAGTCAACAGCGGCAGCACCCACACCAACCAGTGAAGGAGCATCCTTGGAACCGCTGGCGCCCATGCCATGGCAGGTGGCGCAGTTCGCGGCGAACAGCTTGCCGCCCTCTTCGACGTCGCTTGCGCTTGCGGTGGTGGTGCTCGCCTTGGCCTCATTCATCGAGGTTGCCACGGTGTACAGCCCGCCCGTGATGAGGAGTCCCATCAGAAGCAGCGCTATTGCTGCAAGTGGGTGACGCCGCTTTTGTGAGAGTGCCTTCACGTGGTGGTTCCTTTATTCGATCCTGCGCCGGCTCCGGGAGCCGCTACCTGAAATTCTGCCTCTTGTAGAAAAAGAATCAAAGCTGGCTACTTGAGTACGTAGATGACCAGGAAGAGGCCAATCCACACGACGTCAACGAAGTGCCAGTAGTAAGACGTGACGATCGCGGATGTTGCTTCGAAATGTCCGAACTTCTTCGCCGCAAAGGACCGGCCCATGATGAGCAGGAAGGCAATCAGGCCGCCGATGACGTGGAGGCCGTGGAAGCCGGTGGTCATGTAGAAGGCCGAGCCGTAAGCGTTGGAGGAGAGCGAGACGTGCTCGGAGACCAGCATGGCGTACTCGGTGGTCTGGCCGGCCACGAAGAACGCTCCCATCAGGAACGTCAGGGTGAACCATTCGTTCATTCCCCAGCGGGCGAACTGCAGGGCACCTCCGGTGCGGCGGGGCTGCAGGCGCTCTGCAGCGAACACGCCCATCTGGCAAGTGAAGGAACTGGCCACGAGGACGATCGTGTTTACGAGCGCAAACGGGAAGTTGAGCTTGGCTGTCTCTTCGGCCCACATCTGACCACTCGTGGAGCGGAGCGTGAAGTACATGGCAAAGAGACCGGCGAAGAACATCAACTCGCTGGACAGCCACACAACGGTTCCTACAGAAACCATGTTGGGGCGGTTCAGCGTGGGGTGCGCCGGGGTACTGGGGGCATGGGTCGCAGATGTCACATAGACATTATGTCTGTAAAAGTCCGTGCTGCCCAACGCAAACCGCCTTTTCGGGGGACTTTTTCTACAAAGACGCGAAATTGCCGGGAAAAGTTCCCGGCACCGTTCACATTGGTCACCGCCTGCCATCCCTCGATAGCATCAGCAGGTGACTTCACAGGCATCCGCAGCTCCCGGCAACACCTGGCCCCGCCTGATCTCCGCACTGATCAAAGGCACTGACCTCACGGCGGAGAACACCTCCTGGGCCATGGATACCATCATGTCCGGCGAGGCGACGCCTGCGCAGATCGCCGGTTTCCTGGTGGCGCTGAGCGCCAAGGGAGAAACGGTGGATGAACTGTCGGGCCTGGTTGAAGCGATGCTTGCCCATGCCAACCCGGTGGCGATTTCCGGCGAGAAACTCGACATCGTCGGGACCGGTGGTGACCAACTTAACACCGTCAACATCTCCACCATGGCCGCTCTTGTCGCTGCCGGCGCCGGCGCAAAGGTGGTCAAGCACGGCAACCGGGCCGCGTCGTCGTCGTCCGGTTCCGCGGACGTACTCGAAGCGCTTGGTGTACGGCTCGACCTGACGATCGCCCAGGTGGCACGCAACGCGGAGGAGGCGGGAATCACGTTCTGCTTCGCGCAGGTGTTCCACCCGTCTTTCCGCCACACCGCTGTTCCCCGCCGCGAACTCGCCATTCCGACGGCGTTCAACTTCCTGGGACCGCTCACCAACCCCGCCAACGTGCAGGCATCTGCGGTGGGCGTGGCCAATGCGCGGATGGCACCCCTCGTGGCGGGCGTGCTGGCCCGCCGGGGGAGCAGGGGCCTGGTGTTCCGTGGCAACGACGGACTTGACGAGCTCACTACAACCGGGCCTTCCACGGTGTGGGAAATCCGCGGCGGCGCCGTGGAGGAACTACGTTTCTCTCCGCAGGACCTGGGCATCAGCCTGGCCACTGTTGAGCAGCTCCGCGGGGGCGACGCGGCTGCCAACGCCGGGGTGGTCCGGGACGTGCTCGCGGGGAAGGAGGGACCGGCCCGTGATGCGGTCCTGCTGAACGCAGCGGCTGGCCTGGTGTCCTTCGACCGCGAAGCGGAGGGCCCGTTCCTGGCCCGCATGCAGAAAGCCTTCGCGCGTGCAGCGGACTCGATCGACTCCGGTGCGGCCGCGGCGGTCCTGGACCGTTGGGTGTCCCTGTCCCGGGCCTGAATCAGCTGCCTGGGACCGCGGGCCTGAAGGTTACTGCTCGAAGCCGAGCGAGAATGCGGCGTCGAGGTCGTGCTGTGAGTAGGCGCGGAAGGCGATGTGGGTGGTGGTGTGGACCACGGCGGGAACCTTCGAGAGCCGGTCCGCAATAACGTCCGCCAGGTCCTCGTGACGGTGGACCCGCGCCACCGCGATCAGGTCCCATTCCCCGGTGACGGAGTAGACCTCGCTGATGCCTTCGATGGCAGAGATCTCCTCGGCCGTCTCGGGAATGCGGGCGGCGTCAGTCTTGATCAGAACAAATGCGGTGACCACGTTCGAACCCCTTCGATCAGTTCCGGCGCAGCAAGGCCCGGCAGGTTTTTCCTCTGCTTCCAACCCTATTACACGGCGCCCATGTCCCTGGCTGCACCCGTCCTGTATCCCCGGCGCTATCTACGGCGCAGCCGTGCTGCACCGGCCAGCAGGAGGCGGTAACCGAGCAGGAAAACCGCAAGTGCCAACGTGGCCACAATGACAAACGGCAGGACAACTGTCTGGTTGGTCAATGCCCGCAGGAGCATGCCAACCACAAGCGTGCCCAGCCAGACCGGCACGCCTGCGCGGATGACGGACAGGGGGCTGCGCCATGCCCCGGAGGCCAGCCATCCAGCAGCCGCACCGGCGAGGAAGGGCCAGGCGGTCAGCAGCACACCCAGGACGGGTTCCTCCCGGTGGTGCGCATCGCGCCCTATCGCGGCGAAGACAAGGATCAGCACGAAGTCAGCCGCAGCCACCGCCAGGACAATTCCTGCGGATGCTGTTGGCGTTGGCTTCGTTTTCAGGGAACTCATGTTTCGAGCTTAGCCGCCTTGCCGGTGCAGGGTTGCGCGGGGGAGAGGGGCCCATGATCGCGCTTGTGGCGCTTGCTTTCAGCGGCTAGGCACGTGGGTAGACGGGTATTACCGCAGACGTGGTCCTCTCCACGGTGCACCCCCGGGCCGTCAGGCTTCGCCGCTAAGCCTGAGGCTGCCGCGGGTGATGGAGTAATGTCTGCAGGACCTGAGCCATTGCCATTCCCACCGGAGACAGCGTGAACAAAGCCTTGTGGATTTGCTGCCTGGTTGGTGCTGCCCTGGGAATCAGTTTGGGCCTCGCGCTGTTCCACACCCCGTTCTGGGGCGCTTTCCTTGGGCTGGGAGCGGGCGCGGTCGTGGGTGCGTCGTTACGCCGCAGGCACTAGAGATGCGGGAGCCCTTTCAACTCTACTTGACATAATGTAGATTATCGGCGTTTTAGGGAGCAGTCCGGATGGGGTGCTGCGGACATCCAATCCCGGTCCTGGAAGCATGACGAATCCGCTGGTCAAACCCCGACAGGACCATTGTCTTTATTCAGGCCCCCGTCAAGAATGAAGCAATGACGGTCTACGTGCGTTCACTCGAAACAGCAGTTCCACCGACAAAGCTGATCCAGTCCGAAGCCCGCGACGTTTTTGCCGCCCAGCCAGGCTTGTCGCGTTTGGGTTCACGACTGGTCAATACGTGTTTTGACAGTGCGGCGATCGATACCCGGTTCACCGCCGTCGAGGAACTGACCAACACGTCCCGGGCGGAAAACCCGCAGTTCTACGACCAGGAATCCGGCCTGCTGCTGAACCCGAGCACCAAGGTCCGGAATGACATTTTCGCGCGGGAAGCCACCAAGCTCTTCGTGGGGGCTGCCCGCGCTGCCCTGCAGGCCGCGCCGGAACTGGATTTACTTGACATAACTCATCTCGTCACCGTCTCCTGCACCGGTTTCTTCAACCCTGGCCCCGATTACAAGGTGGTGCGGGAACTCGGCCTTAGCCCCGCCGTCCAGCGGTACCACCTTGGTTTCATGGGCTGCTACGCGGCCTTTCCGGCCCTTCGTGCCGCGAAACTCTTCTGTGAGGCGGACCCCAACGCGGTGGTCCTGGTTGTCTGCGCCGAACTGTGCTCCCTGCACGTACGCACCTCCAATGACCCGGACACCATCATGGGCTCGGCCCTGTTCGCGGACGGTGCCGCGGCCGCCGTCGTCACCGCCCGGCCAGGCTCGGAGGAAACAGCCCTGCTGACGCTGGACCACTTTGAGACCGTCCTGACGCCGGTCGGTGAGGACTCCATGGCCTGGAACATTGGCGATAACGGGTTTGAGATGGTGCTGGGCAACTACGTGCCCCACATCATTGACGACCACATCGTGGATGCCCTGAAGCCCCTCCTCGCCAAGGAGCCGGAACTGGCGGCACTCCCCTACACCGCCGTCCCCCACTGGGCCATCCACCCGGGCGGCCGGAGCATCCTGGACAAGGTGCAGTCCCGGCTGGGCCTCAGCGACGCTCAACTGGTGCCCGCACGCCACGTCCTGCGCAACTATGGCAACATGAGCAGCGCCACGGTGTTGTTCGTCCTCAAGCACATCCTGGAACAACCCGTCCAGGAAGACGTGCAGGATGATGGGCGCATCTGCTCCATGGCCTTCGGCCCCGGCCTGACCGTGGAGACCGGCCTGTTCACCAAACTCCGCCAGGCAGTGGCGGGCAGCCGGAGCAACGCTGGCCAGGACCTGGCGGCGCAAGATCTGGAGGCCCTCGAGGACCGGGACTCCGCTGAAGCGCCGGTCGCCTGACGGGGTTCCGCACATGGGAATCCTGCTTCGCCGGCGTGCCGCCGGGGACATCGAGGAAATGGATCGGCCCGACTGCGATCCCCGTCTTCTGGACAACACCTACCGCCAGTTCGGCGTCATCAACCGTGTCCTGTCGGGATGGCGGAGGCTGTACGTCCGGGAGCTTCGGACGATCACGTCACCGGGCCGTGGCCCCGTGACTGTCCTGGACATCGGTTCCGGCGGCGGAGACCTCGCTGTGATGCTGGCCCGGTGGGCCGCGCGGGATGGCAAAGCGATGCAGGTCCTGGGCATCGACCCTGATCCGCGGGCAGCCCGGTTCGCCCGGCAACGGCCACCACTGCCTGGCGTGGAGTTCCGCCAGGCGCACAGTAGTGACCTGGTCCGGGAAGGGGCGGTGTTCGACGTCGTAATCTCCAACCACGTGCTGCACCACCTCGCGCCCGCCGAGTTCCGCCAACTTCTGGCCGACTCGGAAATCCTGGCGGCCCGCAAAGCACTGCACAACGACCTCATCCGCAGCCCCGTGGCGTTTGCCCTTTTCGGCGTGGCCGCGCTGCCGTTCCGGCATTCGTTCATCCGGGGAGACGGCCTCACCTCAATCCGCCGCAGCTACCTGCCGGTGGAGTTGGCGGCGGCCGCTCCCCCGGGCTGGTCCGTGGAACGCTCATTGGTTTTCCACCAAGTCCTGACGTACCGCAAGGGCTGACATGGAAACCGATGTCCTGATCGCCGGCGGCGGTCCCGTAGGCCTTTACCTTGCTGCCGCGCTCCTGCAGGAGGGTGTGTCGGTGAAAGTCCTGGAGCAACGGCAGTCGCGGAACCGGCACACCCGCGCCATAGGCATCCATCCTCCCGCGCTCAAGGCACTCGCCGGCGTCAAGGTGGCAGCAGATATGGTGCAGGAGGGCGTCCACATCAGGGCGGGCATGGCCGTCAGCGGCGGAAAGACCGTGGGAACGATGGCCTTCGACGACGTCTCCACGGAGTTTCCGTTCGTGCTGGCGCTTCCACAGTTCCGAACTGAAGAGCTCCTGGAGAACCGGGTCCGCGCACTCGATCCGGGGGCGGTCGTCCGGGGTGCACAGGTCACCGGCGTAACGGACGACGGCGGCCGGGTCACCGTGGCGTTCGACTCCGGCTCAGGCGCTGGCCGGTGCAGCGGCAGCGCCGGCGCTGCGTTGCTGGCGGTGGCGGACGGCGCCCGGTCCGGGCTGCGCGACGCCCTCGGGATCCCTGCCTCCGGGCGGACGTACCCCGACCACTACCTCATGGGCGACTTCGACGAATGTACCCACTACGGGGAGAAGGCTGTCCTGTTCCTTGAGCCGGAGGGAATCGTTGAGTCCTTTCCGCTGCCGGGCGGAGTTCGCCGATGGGTGGTGCGGCTGGACCGGCCGGCACCCCCGGGTGCAGTGGCGGACGACCTTGCGGACCTGGTGCGGGGACGCACGGGATTCCTCCCGAACGCGGCCACCAATACGATGCTGAGCGGCTTCAGCGTGCGGTCGGCTCTTGCCGGGCGGACGGTTGCCGGACGGGCCGTGCTCCTCGGCGATGCCGCCCATGAGATCAGTCCCATCGGTGGGCAGGGCATGAACCTTGGCTGGCTGGATGCCGCTGAGGTGGTGCCCGTGATCTGTGCGGCGCTGGCAGGCCAGCCGGTGGGCAGGCAGCTGCGGGAGTTTGAGAAACGGCGGAGGCAGGCTGCAGTCATGGCCAGGCGGCAGGCTGAGGTCAACATGATGCTCGGCAGGCCTTTGCCCGCTCCGCTCTTGTCAGTGCGCACGGCCGCAATAGGCGCGGCCGCAGCCGTTCCCGCCGTGAACCGTTGGGTTGCGCGGCGTTTCACCATGCACTAGTCACGACGCACCCGTCATCCTGCGCTAGGGCGTGTCTCCTAAACCCGGGTTGGTTAAGCCGGGATGCTTGATGAGTGTCTCGTACTTCTGTTTTGACTGATGGGCAGTGGGCCCGCATCCAGCCGTTGCTACCGTCCTCTGATGGTCGTCGGGGCCGTCCTTTTCGGGACGACCGCCGGGTGGTCGAGGGCATCATTTACCGGTATCGGTGCGGAATCGCGTGGCGGGATGTGCCTGGCGAGTTCGGTCCGTGGCAGACGATTTGGAAGCGTCACCGCCGCTATAGCGGTGACGGAACTTGGGACAGCATTCTGGCGGCTTTGCTGACGGTTGCGGACTCTCAGGGTGAAGTGGACTGGTCGGTCTCGGTCGATTCGACGGTGAACCGTGCCCACCAGCACGGCACGAACCTTCCCCGCACCACAGGGGGCCGGCTCGAATTACATGAATCTGTGTGCTGAACCGGACGACCATGCCATTGGCCGGTCGCGCGGCGGGCTGAGTACCAAGATCCACGCCCTGGTTGATGGCAAAGGCAGGCCCCTAGTTCTGCTGGTCGCGCCGGGACAGGGCGGCGATGCGCCGATGTTCGCCCACCTGATGAACCAGTTGAAGGTCAACCGGGCCGGTCCGGGCAGGCCACGTACCCGCCCGGACCGGGTTCGTGGAGACAAGGCCTACTCATCGAGGGCCATCCGAACCCAGCTCCGGGATCGAGGCATCGTCGCTGTCATCCCGCAACCATCCGACCAGATCGGCCACCGCAAGCGACGAGGATCCACCGGAGGCAGGCCTCCGGCCTTCGACAAAGAGGACTACAAAGGCCGGAACGTCGTCGAACGGAACTTCAACATCTTCAAGCAATGGCGTGCCCTGGCGACCCGCTACGACAAACTCGCCCTGACCTACCGCGGCGGAGCCGTTCTCCGGGCAATCAGCATCTGGCTGACAGCTTTAGGAGACACGCCCTA